>NZ_JBQCGZ010000123.1:0-45631 GCF_051955155.1 Leifsonia sp. | reverse complement strand
CCCGGGCGGCGGGCGGCGGCCGGGGCTGGGGGCGGCGGCGGCGCGGGCCGCGGGGGCGCCGCGCCGGCGCCCCCCCCCCCCCCCCACCACTGGAGGTCCCGAGAGCCCTCGAGGGGGCGGCCGGTGCGACCGCCCTTCCCTGAAAACCTCCAAACAACCTCTCGCCTTTCGCCAACCTGGCATCCAGAAACGGCTGGGACCGTGGAGGCCGTGCCCCCTCAGGACAGATTCCCCAACTCCCCGCGCCTGTCGGCCCTGGACGCCAGGTTCGCGCCGCTGAAGCGGTTCGAGCTGCGCACGCCGCGCACCAGGAACCAGGCGATCCTGCAGTTCCTCGGGCTCGCGCTGGTCGCGGCGGTGCTGATGTCGCTGTTCCTCCTTCCGGGTTTCCTGGGAGCCGGGATGGCGGCCGCGGCGGGCATCAACGACTTCAACCAGCTGCCGGCGAACCTCGCCATCCAGCAGTTCGCGCAGAACTCGACCGTGTACGCCAAGCAGGGCGGCAAGGACGTCGCGATCGCGCAGTTCTACGCGCAGAACCGGCAGGACGTCGGCTGGAACGACGTCTCCCAGACCGTCAAGGACGCGGTCATCGCGGCGGAGGACCCGCGGTTCTACACCGAGGGGGCCGTTGACGTGTTCGGCACCGTGCGCGGCGCGCTCTCGACCGTGATCGGCGGGGACGTGCAGGGCGGGTCGTCGATCACCCAGCAGTACGTCAAGAACGTCGAGGTCGAGAAGTGCGAGGCGCTCACCGACCAGAAGAAGGTGCAGGCCTGCTATGACGACGCGGCGGGCGTCACCCTGCAGCGCAAGGTGCAGGAGATGCGCTACGCGGTGGGCCTGGAGAAGAAGTACAGCAAGCAGGAGATCCTGATGGGGTACCTGAACGTCGTCGGCTTCGGCGGTCAGACCTACGGCATCCAGGCGGCGGCGCAGTACTACTTCAACACCTCGGCCAAGAACCTCACCTTGCCCCAGGCGGCGACGCTGGTGGCGATCGTGAACAACCCGGCGAACCTGCGCATCGACGAGCCGGACAACAAGGACAACGGCAAGGCGAACGGCTACCGGCTCACCAAGGAGCGCCGCGACTACGTCCTCGACCGCATGTACGTGAACCACAAGATCACGGCGGCGGAGCGGGACGCGGCGAAGAAGACGCCGATCGCCCCGACCGTCACGCCCACCGCCTCCGGCTGCTCGACGGCCGCGAAGTACAACGCCGCGTTCTTCTGCGACTACGTGCGCGACGTGATCCTCAACGACCCCGCGTACGGCAAGACCAGCGACGACCGCTGGGCGACGCTGAACCGCGGCGGCCTGAAGATCTACACGACGCTGAACCTCGACCTGCAGGCCGTGGCGCAGCAGTCGCTCAGCAAATACATCCCCGCCTCCCGCCCCGACATCGACCTGGGCGCGTCCAACGTCTCCGTCGAGCTGGGGACGGGACGCATCGTGACGATGGTGCAGAACAAATCGTTCAACAACACCGATCAGCCCGTCGACGGCGCCACGGCGGTGAACTACAACACCGACGAGGCGTACGGCGGCTCGGAGGGCTTCCAGACCGGATCGACGTTCAAGGCGTTCGACCTCGCCGGCTGGCTGGAGGGCGGTCACAGCCTCTACGAGTACGTGGACGCGTCGCAGCACACCTTCCCGATGTCCGACTTCCACAGCACCTGCGGCGACGTCTCCGGTCCGGACTGGCCGGTGTCGAACGACGAGGGCTCCGCGAGCCGGCTGTCCGTGATGAGCGCGACGGCGGAGTCGGTGAACACCGCGTTCGCGATGATGGCGACCCAGACCGACCTGTGCAGCATCCTGAACGCGGCCAAGTCGCTCGGCGTGCACACCGCGAAGACCGGGGGGACGCTGAACTCGTACCCGTCGATGATCCTCGGCACCAACAACATCGCCCCCCTCACGATGGCGACCGCGTACGCCGGCATCGCCAACGGCGGCCAGGTCTGCACGCCGATCGCGATCGACAAGGTGCTGAACGCGGACGGTACGCCGCACAAGGTCAGCGCGTCCACGTGCACGCAGGGGATGCCGAAGAACATCGCGGCCGGCGTCTCCTACGCGCTGCAGGGCGTCATGAAGGACGGGACGGCGACGAGCGCCAACCCGTGGGACGGCACGCCGATCATGGGCAAGACCGGCACAACGGACGACTCGCTGCAGAACTGGCTGATCACCTCCACCACGAAGGTCGCCCAGGCGACGTGGGTCGGCAACGTCTCCGGCTCGACGCCGCTGCGCAGCCTCGACTTCGACGGGATCGGCGGCGGCGACGTCAAGTTCTCGATCGTCGAGCCCATCCAGGCGGCCCTCGACCAGCTCTACGGCGGCGACGCGTTCCCGGAGCCGGACAGCTCGATGCTCTACGGCAGCCAGGTGACCGTCCCCGACGTGACGGGCAAGTCGCCCGCGGAGGCGCAGAGCCTGCTCGAGGGCCTCGGCCTGACCGCGAGCGTCGACTCCACCCCGGTCGCGAGCGATCAGCCGGCGGGCACCGTCGCGAGCACCGACCCGTCGGCCGGCTCGTCCGTCGACCCCGGCTCGTCGGTGACCATCCAGGTCAGCTCCGGCCAGCAGACGGGATCGACCGCGCCGCCGACCGGCGCACCGACCGCCCCAGGTCCGACGCCGACCCCGACGCCGACTCCGGGGAACGGCAGGGGCGGCGGCAACGGCTAACCCGCAACACCCCGACCGCCGAGGGGCACGTTGTTGTCGCTTTCGTGCCCGGAAAGTGACGACGACGTGCCCTTCGGCGGCCGCCACGCGGTGAGGATGCGGGCGCGGAGCGCGTTCGCGCGGTCGGCGAAGCCGCGCTGGCGGCGCACGTACTCGGCCTTGCCCTCCGGGGTCTCGATGCGCACCGGTTCGGCGCCCCACGGGCGCATGTCGTAGGGGGAGGCCTGCATGTCGAGCAGGCGGATGTCGCGGGCGAGCTCGAACGCGTCGAGCAGGAGCTCGCCGGGGACGAGCGGGCCGAGCTTCATCGCCCACTTGTACACGTCCATCCCGGCGTGCAGGCAGCCGGGCTGCTCCAGCTCGGGCTGCGTCTGCCTGGTCGGGGCGAAGCGGTTGCGCGGGACCGCATCGGGTGTGAAGAACCGGAACGCGTCGATGTGGGTGCAGCGCAGCTCGTGCGACTCGACGACCGCGTCCGTGCCGTCCTGGCCGAGGCGCAGCGGCACGGGATGACGGCGCTCGGCCTGCCGGTAGACCATCGCCCACTCGTGCAGGCCGAAGCAGCCGAACTGTCCGGGCCGCGCGGCGGTCGAACGCAGGATGCGCTCGACCGCGGCGAGCAGCGGGGCCTTCTCACGCTCCATCCCCTCGCGGTCGACGACGAGGCCGCCGGACGTCTCGCCCGGCACGTACCAGCGCCAGGATGCCCGCGGATCGCCGGAGGAGTCGGCCAGCTCGACGCCCGCCCCGGGATGCCAGCGCCGCAGCGCGCCGGGCGAGTACGAGTAGTAGGTGAAGAGGAAGTCCTCGACCGGGTGCTTCTCGCCTCGCGCGGCGCGGGCGCGGTGACCGGCCGTCAGCGCGTCGGCGCGCTCGGCGTGCGCGGCCTCGCGAGCGCGCCATTCACCGGGAGGAAGCAGGATCACCCTGTCGAGGATACGAGGTCGGTCAGCCGAGCGCTTCCAGCGGGTTCTCGGCCAGCTTGCGCGCGACGCCGCGGTCGACGATGCGTCGTGCCGCGGTCTCCGGCTTACGTGCTGCCTGGTCGGTGACGCACGCGGTGAACTCGGCCGCGAGCTCCAGGCGCGGGTAGGCGGCGAGCACCTCGCGGCGGAAGTCGAGCGGCAGCGCCTCCGGACGCACCCCTGAGATGTCGAGCGCGGTCGCCACTTCGAGCAGGTGCCCCTCCGGATCGAAGGCCGGGTCCACCTCCGGCCAGTTGTGCCGCACGACCACCTCGTGGGCGCGGTTGCGGCGCTCCGGTGGCCAGCCGGCCCCCGCGGTGAGCGCCTTCGCGACGTGGCCGCCGGCGTCCTCGTAGGCGAGGGCGACGTTGTCGAACGCGGGCACGATGCCGATGTCGTGGAGCAGCGCCGAGACGTAGAGGAGCTCGTGGTCGATGCCGTGCATCCCCTCGGCGGTCGCGAAGCCCTCCGCCCACAGCCAGGAGCGGTGCACGTGGTTCAGCAGCGACGGGGTGTGGTACTCGGCCGCGATCTCGCGGGCGGCGCGGGCTGCGGCGGTGTCGGGGACGATGTCGGTCAGCATGGGTCCATCCTCGCTCCCCGCGCCGCACAGATCCGGCCGGGGGACCACGAGATCCGGACGAAGTGGGGCGTCGGAAAGGGAGGAGGCCGGGCGCGCCACGCCGGGGTGGTGCGGGGAACGGAGGACATCCGAGGCGAGACGAGCGGGAAGTCCTCCCTTACCGACGCGGCGGGTGGCGGGAGGGCGGGAGGGGGTCAGGGGAGGTCGGGGTGCAGGACCGTGACGCCGGCGGGCGGGGTGGCGGGCAGCAGGGCGGCGGCCGCGGCGAGGCCGACGGGGGCGGCGAGCAGGTCCTGCGGGCGCACGGCGCCGGAGGCGACCAGGGCGAGCATGGCGGGGTAGTCCGCGGCGGCCATGCCGTGGCTGCCGAGCAGGTCCAGCTCCCACGCGATCGCGCGGTCCAGCGGCAGCACCGGCATCGCGTCCCCGGCGAGCAGGCCGATCTGCACGTGCCGGCCGAGCCGGCGCAGCGACAGGACGGAGGCGGTCGCGGTCTCCGCCGAGCCGACCGCGTCGATCGAGACGTGCGCGCCACCGCCGGTGAGCGCGGCGATCTCGGCCGGCGCGTCCGCACCGGCGTCGACGGTGTGCTCCGCGCCGAGCCGCGCGGCGAGCTCGCGCGCGGCGGGGGAGGGGTCGACGGCGATCGGGCGCGCGCCCAGCGCCCGCGCGATCGTGATCGCGCTCAGGCCGACGCCGCCGGCGCCGTACACGGCCAGCCACTCGCCCGGCTGGAGGCGCGCCCGCGCGGTCACCGCCCGGAACGCGGTCGCGAACCGGCAGCCGAGCGACGCGGCGGCGTCGTCGCCGACGTCGTCCGGCACGGCGACGAGGTTGAGGTCCGCGGCGCGCACCGCGACCAGCTCGGCGTGCGAGCCCCAGTGCGTGAAGCCCGGCTGGGTCTGGTCGGAGCACACCTGCGCCCGGCCGGAGCGGCACCACTCGCAGCGGCCGCAGCCGTTCACGAACGGGGCGGTCACCCGGTCGCCGACGCGCCACCGCGAGACCCCGGCACCGACGGCGGCGACGGTTCCGGCGAACTCGTGCCCCGGCACGTGCGGCAGATGCACGGTGTCGTCGTGTCCCGCCCAGGCGTGCCGGTCGCTGCGGCACAGCCCGGACGCCGCGACGCGGACCAGCGCTCCGCCCTCCGGCAGCTCCGGCTCCGGGACGTCGGCGACGGACACCGGGCCGCCGAACCGCTCGTAGAGGAGGGCTCTCATCATGCTCCGTTCGGTCGGGGGCGCAGCGCGCGGCAGGCCAGGTGGACGGCGAGCCGGGTCTCCGGGTCGCCCAGGTCGAGCCCGAGCAGCTCTTGCGCCCTGGCGACGCGCGTGGACACCGTGTTGCGGTGCAGCCCGAGCGCGTCGGCGGTCGCGGCGATGCCGGACTCGTTGTCGAGGTAGGCGGTGAGGGTCTCCAGCAGCTCCGGCCCGCGCGCGACCAGCGGCGCGAGCAGCGACTCCGCTGCGGGGACGAACGTGTCGCTCTCCGTCCAGGACAGCAGCAGCTGCTCGAGGCCGAGAGCGTCGATCCGCACGAACCAGCCGGTTGCCGAGCGGCCGGCCGCGATACGGGCGGCGTCCGCGGCCCCGTCGATCGTGGCGACCAGCCCGGCGGGACCGCTCTCCAGCGTTCCGACGCCCGTCGCGACGTTGAACACCCGACGGGCGGCGATGTGCAGCGCGCGGACGGCGGCGACGCTCTCCTCCACCCGGCCGGGCGGGGGAGGCGCGGCGAACGAGATCCAGCCGGTGACGCCGCGGCCGCTGGTCGCCGCGTGCGAGTCGACGGGCAGCGCGGCGAGCTCGCGCGTCACCAGGCGCAGCAGCTGCAGGGTGTCCACCCTGCTGCGGCCGACGATCCGGAAGCCGAGGTGGTAGCCGGTCGTGCGCCAGCCGCGCTCCAGCATCCGCTGCTCCAGCTCCGCATCCCTGCTGTCGCGCTCCTCCAGGAAGTCGCGGAGCAGGCCGGAGGCGACGGCGGCGTCGTTCACGTCGGCGACCTCGTCGATCAGGATGCGGGCGGCGACCACGGGCATCGCCACCTCGGCCGCGACCGCGAGCGCGCTCAGCTGCTGCGGGCCGAGACCGTCCCCGAACACGGCGAGCCGGAGCCCGGCGCGGCTCGGCGAGTCGACGTGGACGGAGGCGGCGGCGCCCGCCTCCACCGAGACGGTGTCGAGCCACGGGCCGAAGTCGATGGCGGCGTGCACGGCGGCGGGCAGGGCGCCGCCGGCCTCCAGCAGCACGCCCTCGGCGTCGATCAGGGCGACCCCGTGGCCGACGCTCGCCGAGAGGTGGCGCAGCAGGTCGGCGAGGTTGTCGGCCGGGTACTCGATGGACTGCGCGACGCGGCGCACGTAGCCGAGGGTCAGGGCGTCCCTCGCCTCCAGCAGCTCCCAGCCCGCGCGGGCCAGCGCGATCGGGTCGTCGGTCGCGAGCAGGTCGACGCCGAGCCGGGCGGCGAGGAGGCGGCTGCCGCCGCCGAACACGTCGGCCCCCGGCAGCGCCAGCGCGCGGAAGCCGCGGTCGCGCACCCGGCGCAGCAGCGCGTCCTGCTGCCAGGGCGCGGGCGGCGGCGGGGAGGTGAGCACCGCGAGCGCGCCGTCGCCCGCCGCGGGCAGCGCGGCCTCGTCCGCCGCGACGACCATGTCCGGCCACGCCTCCGTGCCGCCGGGCCCCGCGACCGGCCGCAGGCCGCCGTTCGCCGGGTGCGCCAGCAGCGCGGCGAGGTCCAGCCGCCTGCTCACGCCTGCACCTCCAGCCCGGCCAGCCCGAACGCGGACGGTGTGACGTGCCGGACCCGCGCCGGGTCGGCCAGCCACCAGCCGGGCGCGGGGAGCGCGACGACGGCGACGTGCCGGGCGAGCGTGATCGCGTCCGCCTGCAGGATGTCGCGGGAGATGGTGTCGAGCGCGACGATGATCTCGGGGGAGGCGGCGACCGTCTCCCCGTCGCGCACGAACGCCAGCAGCTCCGACCTGGCCACGATGCGGAGCACGGCGCCGTCGTCGCCCGCCAGCTCGACGGCGCTCGCGAACGGGTCGCCCGGCGCGGGATCGATGGCGGTCACCCGCCCGGCGCCGAGCAGCCGGCCGCCGAGCGCGGCGGCGAGGGCGTCGAGCGGGAGCGCGTCGTCCTCCGCCGCGCCGCCGAGGGCCAGCGCGCGCGAGTACGTGCCCAGCACGGCGTGCTCGAGCAGGTCACCCACGGTGAACCCGGCGACGAGCACGGCGCCGGCGCCTCCCGCCTGCACGATGGAGGAGCGCACGAGCGCCTCGACGTCGGCGGGACGCTGCGAGTCGACGACGGCGACGCCGCGCCCGGTGTCGCACACCGCGATCACGCCGGGGACGGCGTCGACCAGCAGCGACAGCTGGTCCAGGCGCGGCAGCGCGCGTCCCATGAAGTCCGCGTCCACCAGCGCGTGCGCGCCGGCGAGCAGCAGCGGGGTCAGCCCGTTCAGGCCGGCGCCCTCCAGCGCGCAGACCGCGGCGGCTCCGACGCCCGTCCAGCGCTCGGCCGCCTCCACCAGCGGGTCGAACACGTCGGCGGCGGGGATGCGCTCGGCGAGCAGGTAGGTCGAGCCGGCGAACGCCGCGGCGACGCACGGCGTGCCGGGATCCAGGTCGGTCGCGGCGTGCACGGTCAGCGGCCAGACCGGGGCGTCGGCGACCATCAGCTCCATCATGGTGGTGCCGCCGCCCCCGCCGGAGCCCAGCAGCTCGAAGCCCCTCCCGAGCGCGGCGAGGCGCTCGCGCCCGAGGATGTCCATGCAACCAGGGTAGGGGCGTCAGGCGCTGCGGTGGGCTGCGGCGAGGTCGAGGGACTCGACAGGCACGAACGGCTCGCGGAGCCCGAACGCCGTCGGCCCGAACGCCGCCAGCGCTTCCGGGGTGCGCATCATCGCCGGCGTGGAGATGCCGAGCACGCGCACGCGCTGGCCGTAGCGCAGTCCCTCCGTGGTGATCGGCTCGCCCGACTCGATGTCGGTCACGCAGATCAGGTCGGGGACGATGGCGACGACCTCGCCGTCGCGGCGCGCGACGAGGTTCTCGTTCTGGAAGTGCAGCTGCAGCTCGGAGCCGTCCTGGTCCAGGGAGGAGACCGTCGCACGGCCCTTCGCGAAGCCGTCCGTCGTGCGGCGCTCCACGTCCACGACCTTGCCGGCGAAGAGCTCGCGCACCTCGGAGTAGAGGGTCGTGGACAGGGTCTGCGCGATCGCGTCGAACGGGGAGCGGTGCTCCTCCCTGGCCTCTCGGATGGCGCGTCCCAGGGCGAGCGCCATCGAGATCGTGCGGGGGACGGCCGTGCGGCGCACGTCCGCCCCCGTCATCGCGTACTCGGCGATGTGGCCGACGCCGCCGAGCCGGATGGTGACGCCGCGGGCGAGCCACTCCATCTGCCGGTCGTCGTCTCCGGTGTCGATCACCACCGTCTCCCCGCGCTCGCCGGCCAGGGCGAGCGGGGAGCCGTGCACGCCGTAGACGGCGAACGTCTCCATCGAGAGCTCGGGGAACGCGCGCCCCATGCCGTCCGCGTCCACCACCGGCAGGCCGGTCTCCGCCGCGACGATCAGCGGGATCATCGAGTTGATTCCGCCGCACTCGATGGGCATGGTGGCGTCGGCACGGCGGCCGAGGTGCTCCTCCAGGGTCCGCAGTGCGAGCGTCGGCTCCGTTCCGGCCGGGATCTTCTCGACCATGACGGTCGGAGCGCCCATCTGCGCGGTCGGGATGACGAACAGGTCGTCCGCCAGCTCGTCCGGATCCAGGACGGTGATGCCGCCGTCGCCGAGCACCTGCTCCACGAGCATCTGGCCGATGTGCGGGTCGCCGCCGCCTCCGGTGCCCAGCAGCGTTGCGCCGCGCGCGAGGTCGGGCAGGTCGGCCGCCGTCAGGGTCCAGCTCATGCGACCGCCTCCGCGAGCGCGCCCTCTGGCGTTCCGTCGAAGCGGTGCGACGGCAGGTCGTAGCCGAAGTAGCCGGGCCCGACCATCGCGAGCGCCGCCTCCTGGTGCCAGCGCGGGTCGCTGGGGGCGGCGACGACGCGGACCCGCTGGCCGTAGCGCAGGCCCTCGGTGGTGATCGGCTCGCCGCTCTCGGCGTCGAGCACGATGATGAGGTCGGGCGTCGTCACGAAGACCTCGTCCTCGGTGCGCGCGATCAGGTGCTCGTTCTGGAACGAGAGCGTGAGCGTGCCGCCGTCGCCCTCGATCCTGGCGCGGCCGCGCGCGAAGCCGGCGGTGGTCCCGCGTTCGACGTCGACGACCTTGCCGCCGAAGAACTCGCGACCGCCGAGCAGGCCGACCACGGAGGAGACCGGGTCCGTCTTCTCGGCGCGCGCTTCGGCGATGCCGGAGCCGATGGCGACGCAGTGCCGGAGCGAGCCGGGCACGAGCGCCTCCCTGGCGACCGGGCCGGGCATCGGGAAGCCGGAGATCATGATGGAGCAGCCCATCTCCACGCACGCGACGCGCGCGATGCGCTCCGTCCAGTGGTTGTCCACCGTCTGCAGGACGCCGACGTTGCCCTTCTCGTCGCTGAACGCGAGCGGGGAGGCGGTGACCCCGTACAGGGTGGGCAGCACCATCTGCAGCTCGGGGAAGGCGCGTCCCATCCCGTCCGCGTCGATCAGCGGCAGCCCGAGGGCGGCCGCGGCGGCGACGGGGATGGTGGAGTTCACGCCGCCGACCTCGGCGCACGCGACGTGCGTCACTGGCCGGCCGAGGTACGTGCCGAGGGCGTTCACGGGGGCGATGACCTCGTCGAGGCTGGGCAGCTTCTCCACCATCACGGTGGGAGCGCCCATCATCGCGACGGTGAGCACGAGCGCGTCGTCCGGCACCTCGTCGAGGCCGACGACGGTGACGGGGCCGTGCTCGGCGAGCGCCTGGCGGGCGAGCAGCGAGCCGATGTACGGGTCGCCGCCGCCGCCGGTGCCGAGCACGGCCGCGCCGCGGGCCAGGTCGCCGATGCTGTCGGCGGTCAGCGTCCAGCTCATACCCGCACCCCCATGTCCAGGTCGCCGACGGCCTTCACACGGATGCGCGTGGCGTTGCCGGGCAGGTAGGGGATGGGCACCTCGTCGAAGTCGACGATCGCGACCGAGGAGGGGGAGGCCCCGGCCGCGATCGCCTTGTCCACCGCCTCCGCCCGAACGGCGGCGATGGCGTCGTCACGGCGGCCGGGCTCGACGGCGTAGACCTTGTCGATCTCGCCGCCGACCTGGGCGATCGAGGCGCCGATCGCATTGGCCACCGCGTAGTTCTCCGGCCGGTGCACCGTCCCGAACAGCGGGAGCTCGTCCGGCAGCAGGATGGAGCCGCCGCCGACCGCGACGACGGGGATCGGGTCGGGGGAGGTGCGCATCCTGTCCACCGCCTCTGCGACGCGCTCGGCGATCCGGTCGAGCACGCGCTGCACGAACGCCGGGTCGAGGTGCGCCACCCTGGCCGGGTCGCCGATGCTCGCGCGCCCGGCGGCGACGGCGATGTCGGTCGCGGTGAGCGTCGAGCCGCCGAACACCAGCGCCTCCTCGGTGAGCCGGTAGCCGACGGACTCCGGCCCGACCTCCGCGGTCTCCTCGTTCACGATCGAGCCGCCGCCGATGCCGATCGAGAGCACGTCCGGCATCCGGAAGTTGGTGCGGACGCCGGCCACCTTGACCTCGTTGGCGGTCTCCCGGGGGAAGCCGTTGATGAGCAGGCCGATGTCGGCGGTGGTGCCGCCGATGTCGACGACGGCGCAGGTGTCGAGGCCGCTGGTGAGCGCGGCGCCGCGCAACGAGTTGGTCGGACCGGCGGCGAACGTCGCGACCGGGTAGAGGCGCCCGGAGTCCTCGTCCATCAGCGTCCCGTCGTTCTGGCTGAGGAAGATCGGCGCCTCGATGCCCTGCGCCCGGACGGCGGAGGTGAGCCCGTCGACGATCTCGGAGGCCAGCTCGCGCAGCGCCGCGTTGATGATCGTCGCGTTCTCGCGCTCGAGCAGGCCGATGCGGCCGATCTCGTGCGAGAGCGAGATGGCGACGTCCTCGCCGAGCTCGTCGGCGATGATGGCCGCCGCCTCGGTCTCGACGTCGTGGTTCACCGGGGAGAACACCGAGGAGATCGCGACGGAGCGCACGCCGTTCGCCGCCATGTCCGCGGCGAGGCCCTTCAGCTCCGCCCTGTCGATGGGGGAGATCGGCCGGCCGTCGAACTCGTAGCCGCCGTGCGCCAGGTAGCTGCGCGCGCCGATCGCGTCCTTCAGGGCGACCGGCCAGTCGACGAGCGGGGGGAGCGCCTTCGTCGCCGGCAGGCCGAGCCGGAGCGCGGCCGTGGGGGCGAGCCGCTTCGCCTCGACCAGCGCGTTGATGAAGTGCGTCGTGCCGATCATCACCGCGTCGATCTCGGCGCCGTCGAAGTCCCTGGCCGCCCGCAGCGCCTCGATGGCGTTGACGATGCCGCTGGTGACATCCGGGCTGGTCGAGTTCTTGACGCCGGCGAGGGTCTGCCTGCCGTCCATGAGCACTGCGTCGGTGTTGGTGCCGCCGACGTCGATGCCGATATGCATTGTCGCTTCGCTTTCTTCCGGTGCGGGTGGAGCTGGTGGTGCGGTCGCGGGTGTCGCGGGGGATCAGCTGGAGGGGATCGCCTCCGCGGTCCCTGCCGTGCCTGCGGTGCCCGTCTCCGGCCCCTCCGCCAGCGGCTGCAGGGTGCGTGCCCGGCCGACGCCGCGCACCCAGCCGAGCCGGCCGGCGACCGTGTAGAGGACGATCGAGAGCACGAGCGAGGAGATCGCCGGGATGCCCCAGGTCACGAAGTAGCCGACCAGCGACGAGACGAGCCAGATGACGATGGTCGCCGGGACGATCCGCGGAGCGTACTCGGGCAGCCGGCCGGAGGCGCGGGTCGCCTCCAGGTCGCCGCGCCAGCGCCGCACGAAGAAGTACTCGGCGACGATGATGCCGGCGATCGGCGGGAAGGCGACGCCGAGGATCGTGAGGAAGCCGGTGAACTGGGCGAGGATGCCCGCAGCGGCCAGCACGGAGCCGACGATGCCGAGCACGATGGTCGTGGTGACCCGGTGCAGGTTCTTCGAGAACGCGGTGGAGATGAAGTTCACCAGGCCCAGCGTGGAGGAGTAGAGGTTCCAGTCGTTGATCTTCAGCGTCCCGGTGATGACGATGATCAGGCCGACGAAGCCGATCGACGAGGTGACGATCGCCACGATGTCGCCGGTCGCCGCGGCGTGGGCGAGCAGGACGCCGGCCAGGCCGATCACGAACTCGCCGAGGGTGACGCCGACGACGGTCTGCTTGACGACGTCCGCCTTGGAGCGGTTGAACCTGGTCATGTCCGCCGTGATGATCGCGCCGACGATGAGGCCGCCGGCGACGATGCCGGTGCCCTGCCAGACGGTCATGGTCGGGCCGGGGGCCGGCGAGGTGAGCAGGTCGGCGAAGGAGTGCTTGCTCAGCTCGCTGAGCACCGACCAGCCGACCAGGATGAGGAACAGCGGGACGGTGATGTTCGCCAGCCACTGCATCCCGACGAAGCCCAACGCGACGATCGCGGTGACGGCGAGGCCGAACAGCAGGCTCCAGACCCAGATCGGCATGACGCCGGGCATCAACGCGTCCAGCGACTGCGCGGAGATGGCGGACTGGATGCCGAACCAGCCGATCAGGCTGATGCCGATCGCGAGCCCGACGAGCGAGGCTCCGATCTCGCCGAAGCCGGTCCAGCGGGCGAGCAGGGCGGTGTTCAGCCCCTCCTTCTGCCCGATGATGCCGACGATGCACATGATCACCTCGAGGATGATCGAGCCGAGCAGCAGGGCGAGGGCGGCCTGCCCGAAGCTCATGCTGTAGCCGAGGGTGGCGCCGAGGAGGAACTGCGAGAGGGCCGACACCTGGCCGAATCGCTGAACGGCGATCCCGAACCAGGGCTTGCGCGCGTCCGGGGTGACGCGGCTGAGGGCGAAGTCGTCGGCATGTGCTGTACGTGCCATGAGGGGGTCCTATCGACGGGGGGGAGGGTTGCGAACACGGTAGTTCGCGCCTCTCCGGCCGTGGAATGTGCGGTGTGCACGAATTCGGACGGAATGTGTGCGTGCTGCACATCGCGGGTCCGTCGCGGAGGTTCAGCGCTGCGCCAGGAGCGCCACGACCGGCCGGTCGGCGTCCGCCCAGTCCACACCGACCAGCTCGTCCGGCCGAAGCCAGCGCAGCGCGTCGTGGTCGGTGCTGCGCACCGGCGCCGGCCCGGCGAGCGTCGCGGCGTAGCAGGCCAGGTCGACGTGCCCGGTCACGGTGCGATCCAGCAGCCGCCCGACGAGGATGCGCGCGTCCAGCTCCTCCCGCAGCTCGCGCTCCAGCGCCGCCTCCGGCGTCTCGCCGGGCTCCACCTTGCCGCCGGGGAACTCCCAGCGACCGGCCGCGTCCTTGTGCGGCGCGCGGCGGCAGGCCAGGAGCCGTCCGTCGTGCTCGATGACGGCGGCGACGACGAGGAGGGGCACCCGTCCATTGTGCCGTGCACGCGCACCGGCCGTTCCCCCGGCACCGCTACCATCTGCCTGTGACCCAGCCTTCCCTGCACCGCCGGCTCGGCCTCGGCGACGCCGTCTTCATCGGGCTCGGCTCGATGATCGGCGCCGGCGTGTTCTCGGCGTTCGCGCCCGCCGCGCACGCGGCGGGAGCCTGGCTGCTCGCCGGGCTCGTGCTCGCCGCGGCCGTGGCGTTCTGCAATGCGACGGCCTCCGCGCAGCTCGCGGCCGTGTATCCCACCTCGGGAGGCACGTACGCGTACGGTCGCGCGGAACTCGGCGAGTGGTGGGGCTTCGCGGCCGGCTGGAGCTTCGTGATCGGCAAGACGGCGAGCTGCGCGGCGATGGCGCTCACCTTCGCCGCCTACGCCGCGCCCGGCTGGGAGCGGCCGGTGGCCGCGGCCGCCGTCGCGGCGCTCGTCGGCGTGAACGCCTTCGGCGTGACGCGCACGGCGCAGCTCACGCGCGTCCTGGTCGTGATCTCGCTCGCCGTGCTCGCCCTGGTGGTGGTCGCGGGCGGCGCGGCGCCCAAGGCCGGGTTCGGGTCGTCGGCGGGGGGTGCGGGCGGGGTCTACGGCGTCCTGCAGTCGGCCGGCCTGCTGTTCTTCGCGTTCGCGGGCTACGCGCGCATCGCGACGATGGGCGAGGAGGTGCGCGACCCGAGGCGGACCATCCCGCGCGCGGTCACGCTGGCGCTGTCGATCACGGTCGTCGTCTACGCGGTGGTCGCGGTGACCGTGCTGCTGGTGCTCGGCGCCGGGGGGACGGCGGCGTCGACAGCGCCGCTCGCCGACACCGTGACCGCGGCAGGCTGGTCATGGGCGTCGCCTGTGGTGCGGTTCGGCGCGGCGACGGCGTCCCTCGGGGCGCTGCTCGCGCTCATCGCCGGGATCGGCCGCACCACCCTGGCGATGGCCCGCGAGGGCGACCTGCCGCGCGCTCTGGCAGCCGTGCATCCGCGCTGGCGGGTGCCGCGGCGCGCGGAGGTGGCGCTCGGCGTCGTCGTCGTCGCCCTCGTCCTGCTCGTCGACCTGCGCGGCGCGATCGCGTTCTCGTCGTTCGGCGTGCTGCTCTACTACTTCGTCGCGAACGCGGCGGCGCTCCGGCAGCGCGGAGCGGCCCGGCGGTATCCGCGCTGGCTGCAGCCGGCCGGTATGGCCGGATGCGCGCTGCTCGCGGTGACGCTGCCGATCGCCGGCGTCCTCGCCGGGGCCGGTGTCGTCGCGGCCGGCTTCGCCATCCGGGCGGTCCGGCTCCGCGTGCAGCGGCGGGAGCGCCCGCACGGCTTCTGACAGGATGGTGCCGTGACCGCATCCTCCGACACCGTTCTGCTCGTGATCGACCTGCAGAAGGGGGTGCTGCCCGGCTGCTTCGACGCCGACGGCGTCGTCGCGCGCACCGCCGCCCTCGTCGGCCGCGCGCGCGAGGCCGGCACGCCGGTCGTGTGGGTGCAGCACGAGGAGCCGGAGATGCCGTACCGCAGCGACGACTGGCAGCTGGTGGACGAGCTCGTGCCCGCGTCCGGCGAGCCGCGCGTGCGCAAGGAGTACCGGGACGCCTTCGCGGAGACGGACCTGGACGAGGTGCTCGAGGGGCTGGACGCCACCCGGCTGATCGTCGCAGGAGCGCAGAGCGACTACTGCATCCGCACCACCACCCAGAGCGCGGCGGTGCGCGGCTACGACGTGACCCTCGTCGGGGACGCGCACACCACGGTGGACACGGAGTGGGACGGCGTCGCCGTCAGCGGGCAGCAGATCGTCGCGCACACCAACCGCTACTTCGCGGGCCTGCGCTACCCCGACCAGTCCTTCGCGGTCGTCCCTGCCGCCGACGTCGCGTTCTGAGTCGCGCGCTCTGAGCCGCGCGCTCTGAACCGCGCGCTCAGGGGCGCCAGCGCAGCTCGATGATCTGGTGCGCGTCGCTGAGGTAGAAGACGTTCTGGGTGCCGTCGTCCACCTCCACGAACGCGTCGGCGTCGCCGACGACCGGCGGAGCGCCGACGCGCGCCGCGATGTCGTTCACGTGCCAGGCGCCGGCGCTCCACCACAGCTCGTGGAGCAGCGAGTCGGTGCCGGCGTAGACGACGTGCTGGGTCGCGGTCGGCTGGAACAGGCTCGACTCGAACGCGTAGCAGGCCGGGCTCGAGCCCTGCGCCGCGAGGGTCGGCGCGGACGCGGCGGCGCTCAGGTCGTTGTGGTGCCAGCCCGCCGTGCTCCACCACAGCTCGTGCACGTGCCCGTCGACGCCGACGTAGTCGACGTGCTGCGTCCCCTCGCCCCGGAACACGTAGCCGTGGATGCTCTCGCATCCCGACACCGGGGGAGCGCCGGTGGCCGTGGTCAGGTCGCCCCAGTGCCAGCCGGAGGCGTCCGCCCAGTACTCCAGGATGTGGCCCTGGCCGCGGTCCGTCGGCGTGTGCACGATGACGTGCGCGGTCCGCTGGTCCTCGAACGCGTAGCCGACCGGGGCGGACACCGGGTCGGCGTTCGGCGCGCCGGTCGCGGCGGTCAGGTCGAGGTGGTGCCAGCCGTTGCCGGCGTTCCGCAGCTCGTGCACGTGCAGGTCCCTGCCCTGGTAGACGACGCGCTGCGACCCGTCGTAGAACGTCTCGTAGCCGGACGGCTGGCCGAGCGCGAGCGGCGCGTGCGCCGCGTTCGTCAGGTCGTTCGCGTTCCAGCCGTCGTCGCTCGTGTACCAGAGCTCGTGCACGTGACCGTCGAACTGCCTGCCCTGGTAGACGACGTGCTGGGAGCCCTGGTGCGCCCAGATGTAGCCGTTCGCGTTCGTCGCGGCCGCCGCGCCTCCCGCCTCCGAGACGAGGTTCTTGACGTGCCAGTCGTCGCTCGCGCTGCAGTACAGCTCGTACAGCTGCCCGTCGTCGCCGTTCGTGGGGTCGAAGCCCTGGAAGACGACGTGCCGGGTGAACTGCGCGAACAGCCACGCGGTCGGCTGGTAGACGGCCTCGCGCGCCCCGGCGGTCGTCGTCGTGAGGTTCTTGATGCTCCATCCCATGGTGTGCTCCGATCTCGAACGCACCCAGAGTAGGACCGCGGACGCCGAACGGGGCCCCCGGAAATCCGGGAGCCCCGTTCGGTCGCGAGCCGGCGTCAGACCTGCGCGCCGAGCTTGAAGCCCTTCTCCTCGTCGCCCTTGCGGGTGTACGAGAAGCCGTCTGCGCCGATCGTGACCTCCATCTCGGAGTCGTCCGTGCGGGCGGTCAGCGGCTTGGGGTTGCCGTCCAGGTCGAGCACCAGGGAGGCGTCGGTGTACCAGGACGGGACGACCGGGTTGCCCCACCAGTCGCGGCGCTGGTTGTCGTGCACGTCCCAGGTGACGACCGGGTTGTCCGGGTCGCCGGTGTAGTAGTCCTGCGTGTAGATCTCGACGCGGTGGCCGTCGGGGTCGCGCAGGTACAGGTAGAACGCGTTGGAGACGCCGTGCCGGCCGGGTCCGCGCTCGATGACGTCGCTCATGCGCAGCGCGCCGAGCTTGTCGCAGATCGCGATGATGTTGTGCTTCTCGTGGGTGGCGAACGCGACGTGGTGCATCCGGGGGCCGTCGCCGCCGGTCATCGCGGTGTCGTGCACGGTGGGCTTGCGGCGCATCCACGCGGCGTAGGTGGTGCCCTCCGCGTCCTGGATGTCCTCGGTGACGCGGAAGCCGAGGTCCTCCATGTACTTCACGGCGCGCGGGACGTCCGGCGTCACCTGGTTGAAGTGGTCGAGGCGGACCAGCGCGCCCGGCGTGTAGAGGTCGTAGCGCCAGGCGAGACGCTCGACGTGCTGCACGTCGTAGAAGAACTCGTACGGGAAGCCCAGCGGGTCCTCCACGCGGACGCTGTCGCCGACGCCCTTCGTGAAGCCCTCGGCGCGACGCTCGACGCGGCAGCCGAGCTCGGTGTAGAACGCGACGGCGCGGTCCAGGTCCTCCGGGGTGCGCACGCGGTACGAGAACGCGGCGACCGCGGCGACCGGGCCCTTCCGCAGCACCAGGTTGTGGTGGATGAACTCCTCGAAGCTGCGCAGGTAGACGGTGTTCTCGTCCTCCTCGGTGACGACGAGGTCCAGGACGTCGACGTAGAAGTTGCGGCTGGCCTCGAGGTCGGTGACGACGAGCTCCATGTAGGCGCAGCGGACGACGTCCGGCGGGGCGGCCTTCGGGGTGGGGATGCGGTCCGCCGGCGCGGGGACCGGGTCGGCGCCGGTCACGATGGGCTCCGGGGAGTCGGGAGTGATGGTCATGGTGCGGTGTTTCCTCTTCGTCGAGTGGTGATGGTTCTCGGGTCTGGTCTCAGGCGTCGCCGGCGTCCTCCGCCGCCTCCGCCGCCTCCTCCGGCTGGTGCTCCGTCGCGCCGAAGCGGGCGGTGTGCACCGGGCCGAGCGTGATGTGCACGGCCTGCTGGTCGGTGTAGAAGTCGATCGACCGGTAGCCGCCCTCGTGGCCGAGCCCGGACGCCTTGACGCCGCCGAACGGCGTGCGCAGGTCGCGGACGTTGTGCGAGTTGAGCCACACCATCCCGGCCTCCACGTTCTGCGCGAAGGTGTGGGCGCGCTCCAGGTCGCTGGTCCAGATGTAGGCGGCGAGGCCGTAGCGCACGCCGTTGGCGAGCTGCAGCGCCTCCTCGTCGGAGTCGAAGGGCGTGATCGCGACGACCGGGCCGAAGATCTCCTCCTGGAAGATCCGCGCGTCCGGCTTCACGTCGGCGAACACGGTCGGGGCGACGTAGTTGCCGGTGTCGAGCCCGGCCGGCCGGCCGCCGCCGGCGAGCAGCCGGCCCTCCTGCTTGCCGATCTCGACGTAGCTCATGACCTTCTCGTAGTGCTCGGGGTGCACGAGCGCGCCGACCTCTGTCGTCTTCTCGTGCGGGTCGCCGACGACGATGTTCTTCTCGAGCGCTGCGTAGCGCTCGCAGAACTCGTCGTACACGGCGCGCTCGCCGAGGATGCGCGAACCGGCGGTGCAGCGCTCGCCGTTCAGCGAGAACACGCCGAACAGGGTCGAGTCGATCGCGGCGTCCAGGTCGGCGTCGGCGAACACGACGGCGGGGGACTTGCCGCCCAGCTCCATCGACAGGCCCTTGAGGAACGGTGCGGCGTTGGCGAAGATGATCTGCCCGGTGCGGCTCTCGCCGGTGAACGAGATGAGCGGGACGTCCGGGTGCTTGACCAGCGCGTCGCCCGC
Source organism: Leifsonia sp. (assembly GCF_051955155.1). Classification (NCBI taxonomy): domain Bacteria; kingdom Bacillati; phylum Actinomycetota; class Actinomycetes; order Micrococcales; family Microbacteriaceae; genus Leifsonia; species Leifsonia sp. The sequence goes on along the minus strand of NZ_JBQCGZ010000123.1, from coordinate 26,661 downwards.
CTCCTCGCCGAGGCCGTTGACCAGGTTGAAGACGCCGTCCGGCACGCCGGCGCCGCGGAAGATCTCGGCCCAGAGGCTGGCGGAGAGCGGGGTGAACTCGGCGGGCTTCAGCACGACGGTGTTGCCGGTCGCGAGCGCCGGGGCGAGCTTCCAGCTCTCCAGCATGAACGGGGTGTTCCACGGCGTGATCAGGCCGGCGACGCCGATCGGCTTGCGGTTGACGTAGTTGAGCTGGCTGCCCGGAACCTTGTACGCGTCATCCGCCTGGGCGACGATCAGGTCGGCGAAGAACCGGAAGTTCTCCGCCGCGCGCTGCGCCTGGCCGAGCGCCTGCGTGATCGGCAGGCCGGTGTCGAAGGTCTCCAGCTCGGCGAGCCTGGCGTCCTGCGCCTCGACGGCGTCGGCGATCCTGTTCAGGATCCGGGCGCGCTCGCGCGGCTTCATCCGCGGCCACGGGCCGGACTCGAACGCGCGCTTCGCGGCGGCGACGGCGAGGTCGATGTCCTCCTTCTGCCCCGCCGCGGCCTGCACGTAGGTCTCGTTCGACACCGGGTCCAGGACGTCGAAGGTCGCCCCGGAGACGCTGTCGACGAACGCGCCGTCGATGAAGTGCTGGATCTTCTCCGGAAGGTTCTCGGGGACGTAGTGGGTGGACTCTGCGTGCTGCGCCATGCGCGGCCTCCTGTCGTTGCTGTCGGTCAGTGCTGCTGCTGCTTGTGCTCGTCCTGGTACGCGTGGAAGGCGTCCAGGGTCGCCAGCCGGTGCCGGCGGGCGGCGAGCTCGATCTCCAGGGCGTCCGCCCCGGACTCGATGAGCTGGAGGATCTGCTCGTGCTCGTCGACCGACTCGCGGGCGCGGCCGGGCACGAAGCTGAAGGTGGAGTCGCGCAGCACGGTCAGCCGGTTCCAGCCGCGGTGCACGAGATCGAGGATGTGCGGGTTGGGGCACTCCTCGAAGAGGACGGAGTGGAACTCCTGGTTGAGCTGCGTGAAGCGGTGCGGGATGAAGTCGTCCAGGCACGCGATCATGTCGCGGTTGACCATGCGGGCGCGGTGCAGGTGGTCGCCGTTCAGCAGGGGAGCGGACAGCTGGGTCGCCGCGCCCTCCACGAGCGCCAGCGTCTCCATCGTGTACGTGTACTCGGCGTCCTGGAGCAGGGCCACCTGGGCGCCGACGTTCTTCTCGAAGGTGACGAGGCCCTCGGCCTCGAGCCGGCGGATCGCCTCGCGCACCGGGACGACGCTGATCTCCAGCTCGCCGGCGATCTGGCCGAGCACGAGCCGGAACCCGGAGACGTAGCGGCCGTCGTCGATGCGCGCGCGGATGAACTCGTAGGCAAGCTGGGACTTGCTCGGAGCGGCCGCCTTCAGCGCTGCGTCAGCCATGCGCGGTACCTCTCCTTCCACGCCGCGTTCATCGGGAACAGGCCGTCGATGCGCTCGCCGGCGGTGACCATCTCCGCGATGAACTCCTCCTCGCGCTCCTGCTCGATCGCATCGGCGACGACCTCCTCGACGAGCGCGGGAGGGATGACGAGCAGGCCGTCGGCGTCGCCGACGATCACGTCGCCCGGCAGCACGGTCGCGCCGCCGCAGGCGATCGCGATGTCGGCGTCCCACGGGACGTGCTTGCGGCCGAGGACGGCGGGGTGCGGGCCGGCATGGTAGGTGGGGATGTCGAGCTCGGCGACGACGGCGAGGTCCCGCACGCCGCCGTCCGTGACGATCCCGGCGGCGCCGTTGACCTGCGCGCGCAGCGCGAGCACGTCGCCGACGGTCCCGCTGCCGCGCTCGCCGCGGGCCTCGATCACGAGCACCTCGCCCGCGCCGACCGCGTCGAAGGCGCGCTTCTGGGCGTTGTAGCCGCCGCCGTGCGACGCGAACAGGTCCTCGCGGTTGGGCAGGTAGCGGAGCGTCCTGGCGGTGCCGACGACGCGGGTGCCGGGACGCGTTGAGGTGAGGCCGTCGATCGAGACGTTGTCGAGGCCGCGCTTGCGCAGCTGCGAGCTGAGGGTGGCGGTGGCGACGCTCGCGAGTTTCGCGCGCAGGTCGTCGGTGAGCACGAAGCCCGGCGTGGGCGGCGCGCCCCACGCCTCCGAGCGCTGGTGGTCGTCGACGCTCGGCTTGGTGCCGAAGTCGCCGAACGGGACCGTCCCCTCGGTGATCCGCGTGAGAAGACGGCCGGAGGTCGGGGCGCCGGGGGCGCTGGGGGCATCCACCTCGACCTCGACCGTGTCGCCGGGCTGCGTGACGGAGGACCCGGCGGGCGTGCCGGTGAGGATGACGTCGCCCGGCTCCAGCGTCATCAGCTGGGAGAGGTCGGCGACGAGGCGGCCGAACGGGAAGAGCAGGTCGTCGGTCGTGCCCTCCTGCACCAGCTCGCCGTTCAGCCAGGTGCGCACGCGCAGCGCGTCCGGGTCGACCGAGCCGGCGGGGATGACGTCCGGGCCGAGCGGCGTGAACCCGTCCCCGCCTTTGGAGCGGACGTTGGAGCCCTTGTCGGCGGCGCGCAGGTCGTAGACGCCGAAGTCGTTGGCGGCCGTGACGCCGGAGACGGCGGCCCAGCCCTCCTCGGGCGAGACCCGGCGGGTGGGCCGGCCGATGATGAGCGCGATCTCGCCCTCGAAGGCGAGCAGCTCGGTGCCGGCGGGACGCTCCAGCGCGTCGCCGGTGGCGGCGACGGACGACGCGGGCTTGAGGAAGTAGGACGGCTGCGCCGGGGTGCGGCCGCGCTGGGCGGCGCGGGACCGGTAGTTCAGGTGCACCGCGATGATCTTGCCGGGAAGGCTGATGGCGCTCACGGGTGGAGGCTCCTCGTCGTCGGGGATGAGTGGAACGTATTCGAGATTGTATACGATTTGGAAACGGTGGGGCAAGGCGCGGTGTCGGGAAGGGAGGACTTCACGTCGCGGGAGCCGGCGTGTTGCAGGAAAGGGAGGAAGCGAGGGGCAGGTCGGGGAGGAAGTTCCTCCCTTTTCGGCGCGGGGACGGCGCGCATCAGTACGAGGCCGGGGTCGGGGCGGCGGGGTCGTCGCCGATGAAGCGGGTGGCGAGGCCCTCCGAGGCACGGGCGAGCAGCGTGACGTCGCTGCCGACCAGCACGTAGGCGGCGCCCGCGGCGGCGTAGCGCTCGGCGGTCGCCGGGTCGAAGGCGTTCACGCCCACCGGGGTGCCGGCGGCGCGGCCGGCGCGGATGACGTCCTCGACGGCGGCGACGACGTCCGGGTGGTTCTGCTGACCGAGCAGACCGAGCGAGGCCGCCAGGTCGGCCGGGCCGACGAGGATCGCGTCGACCCCGTCAACGGCGGCGATGTCCGCGGCGGCGGCGAGGCCCTCCGCCGTCTCGATCTGCACCGTCAGCGAGACCAGCTCGTGCGCGCGGGCCAGGTAGTCGGGGATGCGGCTCCAGCGCGAGGAGCGGGCGAGCGCGCTGCCCACTCCGCGCACGCCGAGCGGGGGATAGCGCAGCGCCCGCACCATCTCCTCGGCCTGCTCCGCGCCGTCCACCATCGGGACGAGCACGTTCTGCGCGCCGAGGTCGAGCAGCTGCTTGAGGATCACGGGGTCGCCGATCGGCGCGCGCACGAGCGGCACGGCGGGGTAGGCGGCGACGGCCTGCAGCTGGGCGAGGATCGACTCCAGGCCGACGGGGGAGTGCTCGCCGTCGATCAGGACGATGTCCAGCCCGCTGCCCGCGCAGATCTCGGCGACCAGGGGGCTGCCCGCGCACGACCACATCCCGTAGAGCGTGCGGTCGGCCGCGCGCAGCCGGTCGGCGAAGGTCGGGGTCGGGGTCAGCTGAATCGGCATGTGATGGCTCCCAGGGTTCCGTAGTCGGCGTGCACGGTGTCGCCGCGCTCGACCCACATCGGGCGGGTGAACGAGCCGGCGAGGACGATGTCGCCGGCCTCCAGGCGGGAGCCGTGCTTGGCGAGCTTGTTCGCCAGCCACGCCACCCCGCTCGCGGGATGGTCGAGCACGGCCGCGGCCAGGCCGGACTCCTCGATGGTCTCGTTGCGGTAGAGCAGGGCGCCGACCCAGCGCAGGTCGACGGCGTCGACGGCGACCGGGCGGCCGCCGAGGACCATGCCGCCCATCGCCGCGTTGTCGGAGATGGTGTCCACGATGGTCCTGCCCTGCATCTCGATGCGGGAGGAGAGGATCTCGAGCGCCGGCACCACGTATTCCGTCGCGCTCAGCACGTCGAACAGGGTCACGTCCGGGCCTTTCAGCGGCGAGGCGAGGACGAAGGCGAGCTCGACCTCGATGCGCACGTTGGAGTACTGGTCGAAGGGGATGACCGCACCGGTCTCGTAGACCATGTCGGCGAAGATCGCCCCGTAGTCGGGCTCGGTGATGCCGGTGGCCTGCTGCATCACCTTCGAGGTGAGGCCGATCTTGCGGCCCACCAGGCGACGGCCGGAAGCGAGCCCGCGCTCGACCCAGACCTTCTGGACGGCGTAGGAGTCCTCCACCGTCATGTCCGGGTGCCTGGCGGTCAGCAGGGGGACGGTGGAGCGGTCGCGCTCGGCGGCCGCCAGCTCGTCCGCGATGGCCTGGATGGTCGTGGTGTCGAGCACCGTGATGGCTCCCTTCGCCGTCGGAGGAGGGCGGAGAACGCCCCGCTTGGATCGTATATCATCCCGTACATCCTGGCCACGGTCGTGCACGCATCCGCAATCGGAATGCGTGGATTTCCCGTCCGCGGCACCGCCGTGTCAGGCTTCTCCTGTCGTTTTTCTCCACCAGTTGCCTTTCTTGTCAACAACTGTAGAATTACCGCCACGACACAGCGGAGTGTCGGCCGATCACGGTCGGTCTCGCTCCACCCGTCGCAGTTTCGAGTTCCACACCCTGCCTTGCGAACCGAGAGAAGACACCATGAAGAAAGCACTGATCGCGGTGGCCCTGGCCTCCGTGACCGCGCTGGCGCTGAGCGCCTGCGGCTCCGGGGGAAGCGACACCGCGAGCACGACCGGTGCGGCCGGCGGCCCGCTCAACATCGGCAACTTCGCCGACGTCACCAGCTGGGACCCGTCGCTGGCCGACGTCGGCTTCGCCGGCCCCTACCTGTCCGCCGTGTACGACCCGCTGATCGCCGTCGACGGAGCCGGCACGCCGGTCCCGGCGCTGGCGACCTCGTGGAAGGTCTCCGACGACTACAAGAAGGTCACCCTCGACCTGCGCACCGGCGTGACATTCTCCGACGGGGAGAAGTTCGACGCCGCGGCGGCGGTGAAGAGCCTGGAGTACCTGAAGCAGGGCGCGCGCAGCGGAGAGGCATACCGCAGCGTCGAGAAGTTCGTCGCGGTCGACGACAAGACCGTCGAGATCGACCTGAAGGAGCGCGACGACACGCTGCTCTACTTCATGGGCATCGGGCGCAGCTACATGATGGCCCCGAAGGCGATCGCGGCCGGCACGCTGGCCAAGAAGCCGGTCGGCTCCGGCCCCTACACGCTCGACTCGACCTCGGTCGCCGGCTCCGAGTACCACTTCACCAAGGTGAAGAAGCACTGGGACGCCAAGGAGTTCCCGTTCGACCCGCTGGCGGTCTACCCGATCCAGGACGCGACCGCGCGCGACAACGCGATGCTCTCCGGCCAGATCAACGTGAACTACGCCGACGACACCGCGCTCAAGCAAGCGAAGGAGAACGGCTGGAACGTCGCGGCCAAGGTCTCCGGCTGGGTGGGCCTGCAGTTCACCGACCGGGCCGGCACGAAGTTCAAGCCGCTGGGCGACGAGAGGGTCCGCCAGGCGCTGAACTACGCGTTCGACGGCGCGAGCATCCTGAAGTCGGTCGGCAGCGGAGCGGGCAAGGTCTCCAACCAGGTGTTCCCTGCCGGCCTGCCCGGCAACGTCGAGTCGCTGAACTCGCTGTACGCCTACAACGTCTCCAAGGCCAAGTCGCTGCTGGCGGAGGCCGGCTACGCGGACGGGTTCGAGCTGCACATGCCGATGTCGCAGGTCTTCCAGGTCTGGCAGCCGGTCGTCGACCAGACGTTCAAGCAGCTCGGCATCACGGTCACCTGGGACGACATGCAGTACATGGACTACCAGAAGAACGCCCCGACCTACCCGATGTTCGTCGCCTTCCTGTCGATGGACGCCAACCCGGTCGCGACCGTGCAGCGCATGATCAACCTGCCGCAGTGGTACAACCCCACTCCGGAGATCGACCAGTTCCCCGACGTGCAGGCGGCCGTGCAGAAGGTCCTCACCGCGGCCCCGAGCGCGCAGGCCGCCCAGATCGAGGCGCTCAACACGCTCGTGACCCAGAAGGCGTGGTTCTCGGTCTGGTACCAGGCGAACAACAGCTACACGTCCACCTCGAACATCCAGGTCACGCCGGTGGTCGGGATGATGTTCCCCACGCTGCGGCAGATCGCGGCCAAGTAGCACCAGGGGCGGGCCGCGCAGCCGTCGCGGCCCGCCCTCCCGACCATCCGACCGGCAGGAACCCCGCACATGATCAGATTCACGATCAAGAGGCTCATCTCGGGCGTCATCCTCTTGGTTGCCGTGTCCATCGGCACGTTCTTCCTCGCCCACCTGGCCATCGGCGATCCCACCGCGGGCCTGCTCGGCAGCTCGGCGACGCCGGCCCAGCAGGCGGCTCTCGCGGCGAAGATCGGTACCGACCGGCCGCTGCTCGTGCAGTTCTGGGACTGGGGGAGCCACGCCATCGTCGGCGACTTCGGCGACTCCTGGCGCAACTTCCAGCCGGTCAACGCCCAGATCGCGATCAAGCTGCCGGTCACGCTCTCCGTCGTCACGGCCGCGACCCTGCTGTCCGCACTGTTCGGCGGGGTCTTCGGCATCCTCGCCGGGCTGCGGCCGGGCAGCGTGCTCGACAAGATCATCAAGGCGGCCTCGGTCATCCTGTTCGCGCTGCCCGGCTTCTGGGTCAGCCTGGTGCTCGTCATCTGGTTCGCGGTCAACCTCAAGTGGTTCCCCGCCGTCGGCTACGTGCAGCCCGCGGTGAGCGTCGAGGGCTGGCTCCGCTCGATCACACTGCCGGCGATCGCCCTCTCGCTCGGCGCGATCGTGATGATCGCCGAGCAGCTGCGCAACGCGATCATCTCCGCGAACAACCAGGACTACGTCCGCACCCTGCGCAGCCGCGGCCTGTCGCAGCCGCGCGTCGTCGTGCACCTCGTGCGCAACGCCGCCCCCGCCTCCCTCACGGTGCTCGCGCTCATGTTCGTCGGCCTCCTCGGCGGCGCGATCGTGGTGGAGCAGATCTTCTCCCTGCCGGGGATCGGCGCCCTCACCTCGGGCTCCTCCCAGAACGGCGACATCCCCATCCTGCTCGGCATCACCGTGATCACGGTCATCTTCGTGGTGGTCGTCAACTTCGTCCTGGACGTGGTGCTCGGCTGGATCAACCCGAAGGCGCGTGTGCAATGACGGCGACCGAAGTCATCATCGACCCGAAGGCCGTCGTGCCGCGGCGCGGCTCAACCTTCGTCCGCTTCCTGAAGCGCCCGGCCGGCGCGGTCTCTTTCGGCGTGCTCGCGCTGGTGCTGCTGGTGGCGGTGCTCGCGCCGCTGCTGTCGCCGCACGACCCGAACTTCGTCGACCTCGCCCTCACCAAGGCGCCGCCGAGCGCCGCGCATCCCCTCGGCGGGGACAGCGCGGGCAGGGACGTGCTCAGCCGGCTGATCTGGGGCACGCAGTCCACGCTGTGGGGAGCGTTCGTCACCATCGTCGTCGCCATGATCGTCGGCGTCCCCGCCGGCCTCGCCGCCGGATACTACGGGCGCGCGTTCGACCGCGGCGCCACCTGGGTGAGCGACGCGCTGCAGGCGGTTCCCGGCATGATCATCCTGCTCATCGTGGCCGCGGGCACCCGCAACGACTTCACCGTGCTGATGGCGACGCTCGGCGTGTTCATGGCGCCCGGCTACTTCCGGCTCACCCGCTCGACCGTCCTGGCCGTGCGCAACGAGCCGTACGTGGATGCGGCCCGCGTCTCCGGCCTCGGCAACGCCCGGATCATGGCGCGGCACATCGTCAAGGCGGTCTACGCACCCGTCATCATCCAGACCGCGCTCACCGCCGGGATGGCGATGGGCATGCAAGCGGGACTGCAGTTCCTCGGCATCGGCGGCGCGCGCACCCCGGGCTGGGGCGCGATGATGAACGAGGGCTTCCGCACCATGCTGACCAGCCCGCTGCTGCTGCTCTGGCCGTCGCTCGCGCTCGGCATCACCATCGCGGCGCTCGCGGTGCTCGGTTCGACTCTCGCGGACGTCGTCAGCGTGAAGACCCCGGTCCACCGCCGCAGGCGCCGCGCCCGCGCCGGCGCGGAGCCGGGCGCGGTCACGAGCTCGACGGGTGCGGTCGCGCACCGCGCCTCCGACTCCGCGGTGCGGCTGGAGAACCTGCGGGTGAGCTACGCGGCGCCGGACGGCGGCGAGACCGAGGTGGTGCACGGCATCACCCTCGACGTCGCGCCCGGCGAGGTGCTCGGCATCGTCGGCGAGTCCGGCTCCGGCAAGTCGCAGACCGTGTTCAGCATCCTGGACCTGCTGCCGGCCGGCGGGGCGTGCACGGCCGACGCCATCTGGATCGGCGGCCGAGACGTCACGCGCCTCGGCCACCGCGACCGGCAGCGGCTGCTCGGCGACGAGGTGGGCTACATCCCGCAGGAGCCGATGTCGAACCTGGACCCGTCGTTCACGATCGGCCACCAGCTGACGGAGCCGCTGCGCGCGGTGCACAAGCTGTCCAGGGCGGACGCCAGGCGACGTGCGCTGGAGATGCTCGAGAAGGTCGGCATCGTCGACCCGCCGCGCGTGATGAGGTCCTATCCGCACCAGCTCTCCGGCGGCATGGCTCAGCGCGTGCTGATCGCCGGGGCGATCGCCGGCAAGCCGTCGGTGCTGGTCGCCGACGAGCCGACCACCGCCCTCGACGTGACCGTGCAGGCGGAGGTGCTGGAGCTGCTGCGCGAGCTGCAGCAGGAGTACCGGATGGCGCTGGTGATCGTCACCCACAACTTCGGCGTCGTCGCCGACATCTGCGACCGCGTCGTGGTGATGCGCAGCGGCGAGATCGTCGAGATCGGCGACGTGGACCGCATCTTCGCGCAGCCCACCCGCGCATACACCCGCGAGCTGATCGCCGCGTCCCTCGACGGCGCGGCGAGCCGCAGCGAGCTCGACGCGACGGTCGCGGCGGGAGCGGACACCGAGAACAGGAAGGCGGTGCTCGCATGACCGCGCCCACCCCGCTGCTGACCGCCGAGAACGTTGTCGTCGACTACGGTCAGCGCCGCGGCTCGTTCCGCGCGCTGAAGGAGGTGTCGATCGAGGTCGGGGCGGGGGAGTGCGTCGGCCTGGTCGGCGAGTCCGGCTCCGGCAAGTCCACGCTCGGCAAGGCGATCCTCGGGCTGGTGCCGGTCACCAGTGGCACCATCACGTTCGACGGCAGGGACATCACCCGGCTGAAGGTCGCCAAGCGGCGCGAGCTCGCCTCCAGCATCCAGGTGGTCTTCCAGGACCCGTACGGGTCGCTGAACCCGGCGATGACGATCGGCGACATCCTCGCCGAGCCGCTCACCACGGCCGGCACCGGCCGGAGGCAGGCCAGGGCGGCCGTCGCCGAGATGCTCGATCGGGTGAAGCTGCCGGCGAACGTCATCGACCGCTACCCGAAGGAGTTTTCCGGAGGCCAGCGGCAGCGCATCGCGATCGCCAGGGCGCTCGTGCGCAAGCCCCGGCTGATCGTGTGCGACGAGCCGGTCAGCGCGCTCGACCTGACGACGCAGGCGACCATCATCGACCTGTTCATCGAGCTGCAGCGCGACACCGGCGTCTCCTACCTATTCGTCTCGCACGACCTCGGCGTCGTCCGCCGGATCTGCCACCGCGTCGCCGTGATGTACCGCGGCGAGATCGTGGAGACCGGGGACGGCGAGCAGATCACCCGCGACCCGCAGCATCCCTACTCCCGGCGGCTGCTCACGGCCTCGCCGATCGCGGACCCGGTCAAGCAGGCCGAGCGCCGAGCGGCGTGGCTGAAGCTGCGGGAGCAGGCGGCGTGACCGACGCGCCGCCGAGCCGCGGCTACGAGGGCTTCGCCGGCGTCGTCGCCGAGGTCGCCAGTGCGTCGGTGCCGTCCTGGCCGCAGCGCGTCCGCGCGCGGGAGGGTGCGCCGAACGTCGTCGTCGTGCTGCTGGACGACCTGGGCTTCAGCGACCTGTCGCCGTTCGGCAGCGAGATCCGCACCCCGGCGGTGCAGGAGCTCGCGGAGACCGGCTACCGGTTCACGAACTACCACTCGACGCCGGTCTGCTCGCCGGCGCGCGCCGCCCTGCTCACCGGCCTGAACCCGCACCGGGCGGGCTTCGCGTCGGTCGTGCACGCCGATCCCGGGTTCCCCGGCTACGTGATGGAGATCGCGGAGGACGTGCCGACCATCGCCCAGTCGTTCCGCGAGTCCGGCTACGCCACCTTCATGGTCGGCAAGTGGCACCTGACCACCGAGTCGAAGATGCACGACGGCGCCGACAAGGGCTCGTGGCCGCTGCAGCGCGGCTTCGACCGCTACTTCGGTTCGATGGACGGCTTCACGACGCTGTTCCACCCGCACCGGCTGGTGTCCGACAACTCGCCCGTGACCGTCGACGAGTACCCGGACGGCTACTACCTCACCGACGACCTCACCGACCGCGCGATCGGGATGATCAGGACGCTGCGCGCGAACGACGCGGACAAGCCGTTCTTCCTATACGTCGCGCACCACGCGGTGCACGGCCCGATCCAGGCGAAGCCGGAGGACATCGAGGGCTACCGCGGGGCGTACGAGCGCGGCTGGGACCACATCCGCTCGGAGCGGTTCGCCCGCCAGGTGCGCGATGGCCTGTTCCCGCCCGGCACCGAGCCGGCGCCCGGCGACGTGCCGTGGGAGTCGCTGACCGACGAGCAGCGCGACCTCTTCGCGCGCTACATGGAGGTGTACGCCGCCGCCGTCGACAACGTGGACCAGAACCTGGCGCGGCTGCTGGACGAGCTGCGCGCCCTCGGGGAGTACGAGAACACGATCGTGGTCGTCGCCTCCGACAACGGCGGCACCGGCGAGGGCGGCCCGGAGGGCACCCGCAGCTACTTCAGCCAGTTCGTGCAGCTGGCCGGGCTGCCGGCCGACTGGGAGCGGGACGTGGACCGCGACCCGTCGCTGATCGGCGGTCCGCGCGTGCACGCGCACTACCCGGCCGGCTGGGCGCGCGTCTCGAACACGCCGTTCCGGCTGTACAAGGGCGCGACGTACGAGGGCGGCATCCGCGTCCCGCTCGTGGTGTCCTGGCCGGCCGGGCTGCCGCGCGCGGACGGCGACGACGGCATCCGGTCGCAGTACGCGTACGTGACCGACCTCGGCCAGACGCTGCTCGCGCTGGCCGGGGTGCCGCGCGCCGCCTCCCCGCACGAGGTGGACGGCGTCCCGTTCGACACCGTGCTGCGCTCGCCGGCCGCCGCGCCGGCCCGCGCCGAGCAGTACTCCGAGTTCGCGGGGAACCGTGCGTTCTCGCGCGGGCGCTGGAAGATCGTGACGCAGCACCGCTGGGGCGACGCCTACGACGACGCCGAGTGGCGGCTGTACGACACCGAGCTGGACCCGACGGAGCTGCACGACCTGGCGGCCGTGCACCCGGACGTGGTGGCGGAGCTCGCGGCCGAGTGGCGGCGCGCGGCGTGGTGGAACACGGTGTTCCCGCTGGACGACGATGGCTCGCTGTTCACGCACCGGCCGTCCACCGAGCTGGACCTGGAGCGTCCCGTGACGCTGTACCCGGGCACGGCGACGCTGGAGCGGTTCCGGTCGTCGAAGCTCACCAAGCTGCGCAGCTTCGACGTCCTCGTGCGCGCCGACTTCCGCAGCGGTGAGGGCGTCCTGGTCGCGCACGGCGACCAGGGCGGCGGCTATGCGCTGTCGGTGCGCGAGAGCATGCTCGAACTGGCATACAACGAGTACGGCCGCCTGCACCGGGCGTCCGCGCCGCTGGGCGGCCTCGACACCGCGGGCGAGACGGAGGTGCTGCTGCGGTTCGCCGCGGAGCCCGGCCTGCGCTGGCGGATCGCCGCGTCCGCGGACGGCGAGGAGCTGTTCGCGCTGGATCCCGTGCTGCAGCTGCTCGGGATGGCGCCGTTCACCGGCATCAGCGTGGGCCTCGACCGCGGCGGCCCCGGCGACTGGGACCGCCACGAGCGCCGCCGCTCCGACCCGTTCACCGGGACGCTGCGCTGGGTGCGCTACCTCCCCGGCGAGCGCGCGCCGGAGAACCCCGAGGTCATCGTCCCCGTCGAGCGCGCCATTGCCCGCATCTACGAGTAGGCGTCGAGGGGCGAGTCGTTGCGGGTTCCGCGGTGCGGAAGGTCGCAACGAGCCGCCCCTCAGTGTTCAGTAGTGGAGCCAGACGGACTTGGTCTCCGTGTAGGCGTCGATGGCCCAGGGGCCCATCTCGCGGCCCCAGCCGCTCGCCTTGTAGCCGCCCCAGGGGGCTGCCATGTCGGGAATGGACGGCATGTTCACGAAGACGGCGCCGGCGCGGATGCCGTTGGCGAGCCGCTGGGAGGTCGCGATGTCCCTCGTCCACACGGTCGCCGCCAGGCCGTACTCGGTGTCGTTCGCGCGGGCGATGATCGCGTCCAGCTCGTCCGTGTCCTCGTACGAGGTGATGGAGAGCACCGGCCCGAAGATCTCGTCGTGCATGATCGTCATCTCGTCGGTGACCCCGGCGAAGACGGTCGGGGTGAAGAAGAAGCCATCGCGGTCGGCGCGCGCGCCGCCGGTGACGACCTCCGCGCCCTGCTGACGGCCCACCTCCACCAGCCGCTCCACGTGGCCGAGGTGCTTGGCCGAGACGAGCGGGCCGAGGTCGGTGCCCTCCTCCAGGCCGTTGCCGAGGCGGAGGCCCGAGACGCCGCCCGCCAGCTTGTCCACGAACTCCGCCTCGCGCTTCTTGTCGACGTAGAACCGGGTGTATGCGGCGCACACCTGGCCGGAGTTCAGGATGCTGCCCTGGATGTTCCCGGCGACCGCCGCGTCGATGTCCGCGTCCGCGGCGATGATCGAGGGCGCCTTGCCGCCCAGCTCCAGCGTCAGCCGCTTGAGGTTCGAGTCGGCGCTCGCGCGGGTGATGATCTTGCCCACCGCGGTGGAGCCGGTGTACGAGAGGTGGTCGACGTCCATGTGCTCGGCCAGCAGCGCGCCGGTCGAGCCGTCGCCGGTGACCAGGTTCACGACGCCGTCCGGGATGCCGGCCTCGCGGCACAGCTCGACCAGCCGGATGCTCGTGAGCGGGGTGACCTCGCTCGGCTTGATGACGACGGTGTTGCCGGTGGCGAGCGCGGGCGCGAGCTTCCAGGCGAGGATCATCAGCGGGAAGTTCCACGGCGTGATCAGCGCGTTGACGCCCACCGGCTCGCGGCGCGTGTAGTGCAGCGTGTCGGGGAAGGAGACCGGGTTCACGGTGCCCTGGATCTTGGTGACCCAGCCGGCGTAGTAGCGGAAGTGCTCGGCGGCGCCGCCGACGCTGACCATGCGCGAGATGCCGATCGGCTGGCCCTGGTCGCGCGTCTCCAGGGCGGCGAGCTCGTCCGCGTGCTGGTCGATGAGGTCGGCGAGGCGGAACAGCAGCGCGGCGCGCTGCACAGGCAGCAGACCCGCCCAGTCGGCGCGGCCCAGGGCGGCGCGGGCGGCCGCGACGGCGGCGTCCACGTCGGCGGCGGCGGCCGTGCCGACCTCCTCGATGACCTGCTCGGTGGCGGGGTCGACCGTGGCGATGGCGCCGCCGGACGCCTCCGTCCACTCGCCGTCGATGAACAACTTGGTGGCCACGGGGTGCTCCTTCGCTTGCCTGTGGTCTGTGGACCGTTGGGTGGGACGGAACCAGTGTCCAAAGCTGCGGCTCGGGCTGTCTTGACGCGCACGGCATGGCCGTTGACGATCCGGGAACGCCGCGCGCGCGGGCGTTCCGCGCGGGTGCGCCTCCGTGCCAGCCTCGCAGGTGACCCCAGCACTCGACGAGGAGGACACCCATGGACGTCATCGTGATCGGCGCCGGCTCCGCCGGCAGCGTCGTGGCCAGGAGGCTCGCGGATGCGGGCCACGCGGTGACCGTGCTGGAGGCCGGGGGAGAGGACACCAACCCGGCCATCCACGACCCGTCGCGGATGGGCGAGCTCTGGCACAGCCCGGAGGACTGGGACTACGTCACCGTGCCGCAGCCGAGCGCGGCGGGGCGCCGCCTGCACCTGCCGCGCGGCAAGGTGCTCGGCGGCTCGCACGCCCTGAACGCGATGATCTGGGTGCGCTGCGCGCCCGCCGACTACGACGGCTGGGCGGCGCGCGGCAACGCCGGCTGGGCGTGGGACGACCTGCGGCCGCTGTTCGAGCAGGCGGAGGCGCTGCTCTCGGTGACGGACGACTATCCGCTCGACCCCATCCAGGAGTCCATCGTCGAGGCGGCCGTGGAGGAGGGGCTGGAGCGCAACCCCGACTACAACGGCGACCACCTCGACGGGGTCTCCCAGCAGCAGGTGACCCTGCGCGACGGCCGGCGCTGGAACACCTACATGGCCTACCTGAAGCCGGTGCGCGACCGGGTGGACGTGCGGACGGGATGCTGGGTGCACCGGCTGCTGATCGAGGGCGCCGAGGCGCGCGTCGTCGGCGTCGAGTTCGAGCAGGACGGCGAGGTGCGGCGGCTGCACGCGGACGAGGTGGTGCTGTGCGCGGGCGCGCTCGACTCGCCGCGCATCCTGCTGCGCAGCGGCATAGGCCCGGCGGACGAGCTGCGCGCGCTCGGCATCGAGCCGGTCGCCGACCTGCCCGGCGTCGGCCGGAACCTGCACGACCACCTGCTGTCTCCGGTGATCTTCGGAACGGAGCGCCCGGTCGGGCCGCCGCGAGAGGGGGTGTCGGTGACCCAGTCGCATCTGTTCTGGAAGAGCGACCAGGACCTCCCGGTGCCGGACACCCAGCCCATCCACTTCTCCGTGCCGATGTACCAGGACGGCATGACCGGGCCGGCGGACGGGTTCTCGCTGATGGCGGGGATCGTCACGCCGAAGGCGCGCGGGAGCGTCCGGCTCTCCGGACCCGGCCCGCACGACCCGCTGCTGATCGATCTGGACGCGCTCGGCCACCCGGACGATGTCGCCTCGCTCGTCGCGTCGGTGCGGCAGTGCCGCAGCATCGGCGCCCGGCCGGCGCTCGCCGCGTGGGGCGCGACCGAGATCCACCCCGGTCCCGAGGTGGGCGACGACGCGCTGGAGGACTACGTGCGGCGCACCGCGATCACGTACCACCACCAGGTCGGCACCTGCGCGATGGGGATCGGGGAGGACGCGGTGGTCTCGCCGACGCTGCGCGTGCACGGCGTCGCGGGCGTCCGGGTGGCGGACGCGTCGGTGATGCCGACGGTGACCACAGGCAACACCAATGCGCCGAGCGTCGTCATCGGCGAGCAGGCCGCGCGCTTCCTCCTCGCCGGCGCCTGACACGGCGACCCCTCTCGCCGGCGCGCCCTGCCATCCGTTCCGGAGTTCCTCACGCGACACGCCGGTGCCGGGCGTGAACAACTCCGGAAGCGATGGCGAGGGGCGGGGCGCTAGCGTTGTGGGGTGCCCGAGCGTCTCCACCGCGTCGCCGTCCTCGTGCTGGAGGGCGCGAAGCCGCTCGACGTCGGCATCCCGGCGCAGGTGTTCACGACGCGCGCGAGCATGCCGTACGAGGTGCGCGTCTGCGGTGCGGCCCCCGGGCTCGTGACCGGAGGCGACGGGCTGTCGTACCACGTGGCGTCCGGGCTCGAAGCGCTGGAGTGGGCCGACATCGTCTTCCTGCCCGGCTACCGGCATCCCGACCGCGAGGACCCGCCCGCGGAGGTCGTCGCCGCGCTGCTGGCCGCGCACGACCGCGGCGCGCGGCTCGCCGCGATCTCCACCGGCGCGTTCGCGCTCGCGGCGACCGGCCTGCTCGACGGCAAGCGGGCGACGACGCACTGGCACTACACGCGCGCGCTGGCCGCCAAGCACCCGCTGATCCGCGTCGACGAGAACGTGCTGTTCGTGGACGAGGGGGACGTGCTCACCTCCGCAGGCGCGGCGAGCGGGATCGACCTGTGCCTGCACATCCTGCGCGGCGACCTCGGCATCGCCGCCGCCAACCACGCCGCCCGGCGGCTGGTCGCGGCGCCGTACCGCAGCGGCGGGCAGGCGCAGTACGTTCCGCGCAGCGTCCCGGAGCCGCTCGGCGAGCGCTTCGCCGAGGTGCGGGAGTGGGCGCTGCACCGGCTGGGCGAACCGCTGACCCTGGAGGTGCTGGCCAGGCGCGCCGCGGTGTCGCCGCGCACCTTCTCCCGCCGGTTCGTGGAGGACACCGGCTACACCCCGATGCAGTGGGTCATGCGCGCCAGGATCGACCTCGCCCGCGAACTGCTGGAGCGCTCCGAGCGCAGCGTCGAGCAGATCGCCGCGGATGCGGGGCTCGGAACCGGCGCGAACCTGCGCCTGCACTTCCAGCGCATCCTCGGCACGACGCCCAGCGAGTACCGGAGGACGTTCGCGGGCGACGCGGAGTGACCGGCACCCGCGTGGCGGGATGCTTTCGAACCGTGTCGTTCCTGCCGCTGTCGTGCCGCGGCGCCGGGCGCGAGCCTGGACGGGAGAAGGAAGAAAGGAACCTCCACTCCCATGACCCGCATCGCCATCAACGGATTCGGCCGCATCGGACGCAACGTGCTCCGCGCCCTGCTGGAGCGCGACACCGCGCTCGAGGTCGTCGCCGTGAACGACCTCACCGAGCCGGCCGCCCTGGCCAAGCTGCTCGCCTTCGACTCCACCGCCGGCCGTCTCGGCCGCCCGGTCTCGGCCGAGGGCGACGAGCTCGTCGTCGACGGCCACCGCATCAAGGTCCTCGCCGAGCGCGAGCCCGCGCAGCTGCCGTGGGCCGAGCTCGGCGTCGAGATCGTGCTCGAGTCGACCGGCCGGTTCACCTCCGCGACCGCCGCGCGCGCACACATCGAGGCCGGCGCGAAGAAGGTGCTCGTGAGCGCACCCGCCGACGGCGCCGACGTGACGCTCGCCTACGGCGTGAACACGGACGCCTACGACCCCGCCGTGCACACCATCGTCTCCAACGCCTCCTGCACCACCAACGCCCTCGCGCCGCTCGCGGACGTGCTGGACGAACTGGCGGGCATCGAGCACGGCTTCATGACGACGGTGCACGCGTACACCCAGGAGCAGAACCTGCAGGACGGCCCGCACCGCGACCCGCGCCGCGCCCGCGCCGCCGCCGTCAACATCGTGCCGACCACGACCGGTGCCGCCAAAGCGATCGGCCTGGTGCTGCCGAACCTGGACGGCAAGCTCTCCGGCGACTCCATCCGCGTCCCGGTCCCGGTCGGCTCGATCGTGGAGCTGAACACCACCGTGTCCCGCGACGTGACACGCGACGAGGTGCTCGCCGCGTACCGCGCGGCGGCGGAGGGCCGCCTGGCGGGCGTCCTGGAGTACTCGGAGGACGCGCTGGTGTCCTCCGACATCACCGGGAACCCGGCCAGCTCCATCTTCGACTCGGCGCTCACCCGCGTCGACGGCCGCCACATCAAGGTGGTCGCCTGGTACGACAACGAGTGGGGCTTCTCCAACCGCGTCGTCGACACCCTCGCCCTCCTCGCCGAGTAACCCGCGAGTACGCAGAAAATCGCACCAGAACCGCCGAGTACGCAGACGATCTGCGTACTCGGCGGGTGCTATGCGGAGGGGGTGCGGGAGCGGGAGGAGGCGCCGAAGGCGACGAGGGCCGCGAGCGTGCTGGCGCAGGCGATGGTGACGGCCATCGCGAGCGCGGAGGCGCCGCCGAGCGCGGCGAGCGGGCCGACGATCGGGCCGACGGTGAACGTGACCGTCCCGAGCAGCGCGGCCGCGGTGCCCGCGCGGGCGGCGTGCGCGCCGAGCGCGAGCGTGGTGCCGTTGGGACCGCCGACGCCCGACGCGAACAGGAACAGCGGCAGCGCGCAGAGGATGCCCGGGAGTCCCCAGCCGAGCAGCACGGAGGCCAGCAGGAGCGCCGCCGCGAGGCAGGACGCCAGCTGCCCGGTCAGATACATCCGCGCGGGCCCGAGCCGCCGCACGAGCACCCGGCTGAGCTGCGCGCCGAGCAGGTTCGCCAGCGCGTTGACCGCGAAGAACAGACTGAACGCCTGCGGGCTCAGCCCGAACTGGTCCTGCAGCACGAAGCTCGACATCGACAGGTAGGCGAAGAACGCTGCCCCGCCGGCCGCCGCGGCGATCACCACGAGCACGAACAGCGGATCGCGCGCGAGCAAGCGCAGGTGGGCGCCGAGGGTGCGCATCCCGCCGCGGTGCCGGGCCGGCGGCGGCAGCGTCTCGCGGAGCCCGGTGAAGGCGAGCACGAACAGGGCGGCCCCGACGCCGGTGAGCACGGCGAAGATCCCGCGCCAGTCCAGCACCAGCGCGAGCGCGCCGCCCGCGACCGGCGCGAGGATCGGCGCGGACGCGCTGACCAGGGCGAGCAGGCTGAGCATCCGGGACAAATCGGCGCCGCTGTACATGTCGCGCGCGACCGCCATCGTGATCACCAGCCCGGCGGACCCGGCGAGCCCCTGCAGCAGGCGCGCGACGAGCAGCACCTGGATGGTCGGCGCGAGCACGCAGGCCAGAGAGAACAGCGTGAACAGCGCGACGCCGACCAGCAGCGGCCGACGGCGGCCGAACCGGTCGGAGAGCGGACCCGCGACCAGCTGGCCGACGCCGAGCCCCGCCATGCAGACCGCCATCGTCGCCTGGGCAAGCGCGTCGCTGGTGCCGAGCGAGGACGCCAGCTGCGGCAGCTGCGGGAGGTAGAGGTCCATCGACAGCGGACCGAACGCCTCCAGCACGCCGAGCACCAGGATGCTGCGCCGCACGCTCATCAGCGGCGGCGCCGCGACGACGCTCACGACAGCCGGAGCACGCGCCGCAGCCAGCTGTCGCGCGCATCGAGCGCCGCCCGGGAGACGATCGCGTCCGGCGAGAAGCCGGAGAAGCCGTGGTACGCGCCGCTGAAGACGTGCAGCTCGGCCTCGCCCCCCGTCGCCCAGATGCGCGTCGCGTAGTCGACCGCCTCGTCGCGGAACACCTCGGCCGAGCCGACCTCGATGTACGCGGGCGGCAGGCCGGAGAGGTCCCGCGCGCGGGCGGGCGCGGCGTACGGGGAGACCGCGTCGGTGCCGCGCACGGCGCCGAGGATGGCGTCCCAGGCGGTGTCGTTGTTGTTGCGGTCCCACGCGCCGATCCCGTCGTACTGGCGGCTGGACACGGTGTCGTTGCGGTCGTCCAGCATCGGCGTGTTCAGCAGCTGCCCGGCGAGCCGCGGGCCGCCGCGGTCCCGTGCCAGCAGCGCGACGGACGCGGAGAGGCCGCCGCCCGCGCTCGCGCCGGAGACGAGCAGGCGGTCGGGGTCGACGCCGAGCTCGTCCGCGTGCCCGGCGAACCACTCGAGCGCGGCGTAGCAGTCCTCGCCGGAGGCGGTGCCGGGGACGCCGTCGCCCGCGGCCTCCGGGAAGAGCCGGTACTCGACGGCGACGCCGACCGTCCCGTACCGGACCGCGAGGTCGATCAGCTCGCCGGTGCCGAAGAACCGGGTGCCGAGCACCTGGCCGCCGCCGTGGATGCCGAGCACGCCGGGTGCGCGGCCCGGCGCGGCGGCCGGCCCGGCGGTCGGCGGCGCGGTCGGCCGGATCACCGTCACGCTCACCTCGGGCGCGCCTACCGGCCCCGGGATCACCCGGTCCTCCCAGACGACCGGGAGCCCGGCGACCTGCGCCTGGATCGGCGGGATGATCGTCGCGAAGTGCGCCCGGTTCTCCAGGATGGTGTGCGCGCGCAGCGGGATCCGCTCCACGAGGTCGAGGAACGCCGCGAGGCCGGGTTCGAGCTCGCGGTCGTAGGGCACCGGCCGCGGCGTCGCGTCGGTCACGGGTTCAGCCGGAGCACGCGGCGCAGCCAGGAGAACCGGGCGGCCAGCGCAGCGCGCGTGACCTCGCTCGCCGGGGCGTACATGTCGAAGCCGTGGAAGCCGCCGGACCAGACGTGCAGCTCCGCCTCGCCGCCGACCGCCCAGATCCGCGAGGCGTAGGCGATGTCCTCGTCGCGGAACGGCTCGGCCGCCCCGACCTCGATGTAGGCGTGCGGCAGCCGGGAGAGGTCGGTCGCGCGCGAGGGCGCTGCATACGCCGGAGCGTCCGTGCTGTAGGCCAGCTCCTCGCCCAGCACGCACTCCCAGGCCAGCAGGTTGGCCTCGCGCGTCCAGGTGCCCAGGCCCGCGTACTGGTGGCTGGAGACCGTGGAGTTGGTGTTGTCGATCATCGGGCACAGCAGCAGCTGGCCGGCGATGGCGGGGCCGCCGCGGTCGCGGGCGAGCAGCGCGACGGCCGCGGAGAAGCCGCCGCCCGCGCTGCCGCCCATCACGACGATGCGCTCGGGGTCCGCTCCGATCGACGCGGCGTTCTCCGCCAGCCAGACCAGCCCGGCGTAGCAGTCCTCGACGCCGGCGGGGTACGGATTCTCCGGCGCGAGCCGGTACTCGACGTTCACGGCGATCACCCCGAGCTCGGCGACCAGCTCGACGAGCCGGCCGGTCTCCCAGCTGCGGTGCCCGACGATCATCCCGCCGCCGTGGATGTTGTAGAGCACGGGCAGCGCGGGGGCGCTCGCGTCGTGCCCGCGCGGCGTGAGGATGGTGATCTCGAGGTCGGGCGCTCCTGCGGGCCCGGGGATGACGCGGTCCTCCGCGTCGATCGGCAGGTCGCCGATCACGTCGGCCGCGGCCGGGAACGCGGTGGCAGCGCCCGCGCGGCTCTGCGGGAGCGTCTCCCTGCTCAGCGGCGGCTGCGGGTCGGCGGCCAGCGCGTCGATGACGGGCGCGATCTCGGGGTCGAACGGGACGGGGATCATGGCACTCCTTCTGGTCGGCCGGCTCACGGACCGGCGGGGTCGACGACGTCCCGGTCGGCCCAGAACGGGGCGACCGCGGCGCGGATGGTCTCGGCGCCGACGCGCTCGACGAGCGCGACGGCGTCGAGGTTGCTGCGCACCTGCTCCAGCCGGCTGGCGCCGAACAGGGTGGTCGCCGTCGCGGGGTGCGTGAGGCTGAACGCCACCGCGAGCTGGGCGGGCGTGGTGCCGAGGTCGGAGGCGACCGCGGCGAACGCGGGAACGTCGGCGACGATCCGCTCGCGGATGCCGCCGGGGTCGCGGCCGACCTCGCGGCCGGGCTGCACGTTCCCGGCCAGGATGCCGCCCTCCATCACGTCGGAGGCCTGCATCGCGAGGCCGCGCTCCCACAGCCGGGCGAAGGGGGCGCCGTCCGGGATGGACCGCCTGGCCACGCTGTACTTGAGCTGGGCGAGCTGCGGTCCCGGCACGCCCTCGGCCTCCGCGATGTCGAGGAGCGTCTCGATGTTCGCCGCCGACCAGTTGTTGACGCCCCAGGCCCGGATCAGGCCGGCCTCGGTCAGCCCGGCGAGGTCGAGGACGAGGTCGCGCAGCTCCAGGTCGTCGCGGCGCAGGTCGCCGAGGACGACGAGGTCGGCGTAGTCGGAGCCGACGCGGAACAGCGCGTGCTCCAGCTGCGGCCGGAAGCCGCCGTCGCCGTAGCCCTCCAGCCACAGCTTCTCGGAGAGCAGGTAGTCGGAGCGGTCGATGCCCGCCGCGCGGACGATCGCGGAGAACAGCACGTCGGTGAACACCGGCGGCTGCATCCCGCGGAACCCGTACACGCCGACGTCGAACAGGGTGACGCCGTGCTCGATCGCGTAGCCGACCATCTCGACGGCGTCGGCGAAGTCCATCCGGTCGTAGGTGTGCCAGGAGCCGAGGGCGAGGACGCCGGCCTCGATCCCGGAGGAGCCGAGCGGGCGGGTGGGGATGCGGGTGGTCATGTCGTTCCTTCCTGAGCGCGGGGTGCGCTGGCTCAGCCGATGCGCGGGTCGATGACGGCCTTGATCTCGCCGAGGCCGGCCATGCTCGCGATCTTCTCGGACGCCTCGGCCAGCCCGACGGGCGCGCTGAACAGCTCGTCCCAGGGCATCCGCCCGGCGAAGTCGCGGAAGAACTCGATCGCGCGGGCGTAGTCGGCGATGTCGCCGTTGAGCGAGCCGACCACGGTGAGCTCCTTGCCCATGATGGTGCTGAGCGCCACCGGGTCGCCGGCGGGCCCCGTCGAGCCGACGACGACGAACGTGCCGCGCTGCGCGGCCATCGCCAGCGCCTCCGGCCCGACGCTCGGCGCGCCGGCGAAGTCCAGCACGAGGTCCGCGCCGTGCCCCTCGGTGATCTCGAGCACGCGCTGCACGGTCTGCTCGGAGCCGCCGGCGATGTCCACGACCGCGTCCGCGCCGAAGCGCTGCGCCATCGCGAGCCGGTCGGCGGGGGCGCCGACGGTGATCACCGCGCCCGCGCCGGAGAGCCGGGCGACGGCGGTGGCGAAGAGGCCGAGCGCGCCGGAGCCCTGCACGACGACGCGGGAGCCCGGCCGCACGCCGCCGGCGCGGTGGAAGGCGCGCAGCACGGTCTTGGCCGCGCATCCCGCCATCGACGCCCAGGTGTCCGCGACCTCGTCGGGCAGCAGCAGCTTCGCCGCTCCTGGCGTCACGTACGCGTAGTCGGCGAGGCCTGCGGTCGCGTAGGGCGGGACGTCCGAGCGCTGCAGGAAGCCGTAGCCGCGCGCGGAGCAGTGCACGGGCTCGCGCAGCACCGTGCAGCCGTAGCAGGCGCCGCAGGTGGACTCGGACCAGCCGATGCGGTCGCCGGGGGAGAGCGGCCGGCCCAGCGCGTCCGCGGTGCCATCGCCGACGGCGACGATCTCGCCGACCATCTCGTGGCCGAGCACCATCGGCAGCATCCCGGGGAAGGTCATCTTTCCCGCCCAGATCTCGATGTCGGTGCCGCAGAGCGTCGTGCAGGCGATGCGCACGAGCGCAGCGCCCGGCTCGAGCTCGGCGGGGAGCGGGATCTCCTGCAGCTCCAGCGGGCGCCCGTGCTCGGTGAGCACGGCGGCGCGGGTGGAGGCGGGGAGGGTGCTGGGCATCGTCATCGAGACTCCAGATCGTCGGGACGGAACGCGGGTGCGAAAGCGTCTGCGTGGGTTATTCTACATACGTTGACCAAAATAGCGAGGTCGACCGGAGAACAGGAGAACCCGTGCAGACAGCACCCGATCCCAGCGCCGACCTCGTCCTGCGCGGCGGCGTCGTCCACACCCTCGACGCGGACGACGGCACCGCACAGGCGATCGCGGTGCGGCACGGCCGCATCCTGCGGGTCGGCACCGACGCGGAGGTGGAGGCGACCATCGGCCGGCGCACGCGCGTCGTCGACCTCGACGGCCGCGCCGTGCTCCCCGGCATCAACGACTCGCACCTGCACGCGACCTGGCTCGGGGCGATGTGGCCCCGCACCGTGTTCGGCGGCGGTGAGGACGCGCCGGCCGCGCCCGACGACGCCGCGCACGGCGACCCGCACGACACCTCGCACTCCGCCCCGCTGCTGACGACGCACGAGGACCGCAGGGCGGCCATCCTGCGCGCCGGCCGGCTGATCGCCTCGCTCGGCATCACGAGCTACACCGAGCCGGGACTCGGCCCCGGCGAGAACGGCGGCGCGACCGGCTGCTTCGGGCAGGATGTCTTCGACGCCTACGTTGAACTGGAGGCCGAGCGCGCGCTCACCGCCCGTGTGAACGTCCTCGCCCTGTTCGGCGTGCTGGACGGGCCGAGCACGCTGCGGGACGTGGTCGAGGGCGTCCGCGACCTGCGCCGCGAGACCGACCGGCCCACCTGGCTGCGGGTCGCCGGCGTCAAGATCTTCGCCGACGGCATCCCGCCCATGCACCAGGCCTGGACCAGGCACCGCTACCCGGACGGCGCGAGCGGCGGCCTGCTCATCGACGGGACGGACCTCGACGAGCAGACGGCCGCCCTCGCCGGCAGGATCCGCGCGGCCAACCGGCTCGGGCTGCAGGTCGGCGTGCACGCGACCGGCGACCGCACCATCGACACCGTCGTGGATGCGGTGGAGGCGGCGCTGGCCGAGAGCAGGATGGAGCTGCGGCACTACGTCATCCACGGCGACCTCGTGACGCCGGACGCGCTGCGGCGGATGGCGGCGCTCGGGATGGGGCTCAACGTCCAGCCGGGCATCGCGGTGAAGACGGCGCCGTGGCTGGCCGGCGTGCTCGGCGAGGAGGTCGCAGCAGCGGCCTGGCCGCTCGCCGCGGCGCGTGCTGCCCGGGTGGACGTGTCGCTCAGCTCGGATGCGCCGATCCTGGCCCCGGACTGGCGGCAGGGCATCGCGGACGCGGACGCCTGGCTCGGCGCCCCGGCGCCCGGCGGCGAGACCGAGCGGATGCGCGACCTGCTGCGGGCGTACACCACGGTGCCGGCGAAGCAGGACGGCGCGGAGCCGTGGAAGGGCTCGCTCGAGCCGCGCAAGGCGGCGGACCTGTGCGTGCTGCAGGCGGACCCGCTGACACTCAGCCCGGCGGAGCTGCCCGGGGTCGGGGTGGACCTGACGGTGGTCGACGGTGATGTGGTGTTCGAGCGGGTGGGCGTCGCGGTCTGACGGCGCAGCCGTCGAGAAGGGAGGACTTCCGCGCGGCTCGCGCGCGGACGTCCTCCCTTCCCCGCCCCCAGGGCGTCTGGGCCCCGGATGTCCTCCCTTTCGGACGGTCGGCCGATTCAGGCGAGCAGCTGGCCCCCATCGACCGCCAGGCTCACCCCCGTGATGTGCTCGGCGCCGGCGAGGAAGACGACGGCCGGCGCCACATCCTCCACCTCGGCCAGACGCCCGAGCGGGATGCGCGACGCCCACGCCTCGCGCGCGGGCGAGCCCTCCGGCATCCCGGCGCGCAGCATCGGCGTGAGCACCGGGCCGGGGGCGACCGCGTTCACGCGGATGCCGGAGGCGGCGAGCTCGATCGCGGCCCAGCGGGTGAGCGAGTCGACCGCGGCCTTGCTGGACTCGTACGCGCCCATGCCGGGCGTCGGCTGGCTGCCGCCGATGGACGAGATGTTGACGATGGCGCCGCGCACGCCGTCCGCGGTCATCCGGCGGGCGACGGCCTGCGTCATCGTAAAGGTGCCGAGGATATTGACGCGCACGATCAGCTCGTAGTCGGACGGGCTCAGCTCGGTCAGCATCCCGTGCACGGACAGGATGCCGGCGTTGTTGACCAGCACGTCGATGCGGCCGTGGTCGGCGACGACCTGGTCGACGGCGGCGGCCACGGCGGCGGGGTCGGTGATGTCCACGGCGAGGGCGGTCGCGCCGAGCGCGGAGGCGGTGGCCGCCGCGGCGTCGGCGTCGACATCCGCGACGATCACGCGGTCGCCGACCGCGAGGAAGGCCTCGGCGATGGCGCGGCCGATGCCGCCTGCGCCGCCGGTGACCAGGACGACGCGGTCGCCGGGGGCGGTCGGGGAGGCCGGGATGCTGGTGCTGTCGGTCACGGTGGACCCTCTCTGCTCGAACGGCCCGCAGCGTCGCGGGTCCAGTTATATTATACAAGCGTAGAAAAACGCATCCACCGTCGCAAGGAGGCACCGTGTCCGCTGCACCCGTCCCCACCAGAACGCTCGGGCCAGGCGGCCCGGAGGTCCCGGTCTTCGCCCTCGGCTCCTGGAACACCTGGGACCGGATGACCCCGGACGACGCGGTCGCGCTCGTGCACCGGGCCGCGGAGGCGGGCGCCGCGTTCTTCGACGTCGCGCACTACGACATGGGCCCGCACGCCGAGAACGCGCGCACCGACATCCTGTTCGGCGAGGCGGTGCGCGCCGCCGGGCTGCGCCGGGAGGACTACCTGCTCTGCGGAAAGCTGTGGCTCTGGGAGTACCCGGCGCGGTCGTTCGCCGACCAGCTGGCGGTCTCCCTCGACCGGATCGGCGTCGAGAGCGCGGACCTGGTGGTGGTCGGCGATTACCTCGGCGAGGTGGATGTCCCGCGCATCGTGACCGACGTCGCCGCCGAGATCGAGAAGGGCCGCTTCGCGGGCTGGGGCGTCAACAACTGGCTGATCGACGACGTGCGCGCGGCCATCGCCTTCGCGCAGGCGGAGGGGCTGACCCCGCCGACCTTCGCGCAGCTGAAGTACGGGCTGGTGCGGCGGACGATGGCCGAGGGCGAGCCGTACGGCGAGCTGTTCGCCCGCGGCGCGCTGGCACTGCAGGCCTCCGACGTGTTCGAGGGCGGCATCCTCGCCGGCAAGCTGACGCCGGGCCGCAAGATCGGCGCCGACGTCGGCGGCATCCGGGAGGCGATCGTCGCGGCCTATCCCGAGGTGCAGCGGATCGCCGCCTCCCTGGATGCGACGCCGACGCAGCTCGGGCTGGCGTTCGTGCTCTCGCACCCGGCGACCGCGAACGTGCTGTTCGGGGCGAGCCGCCTGGAGCAGTTCGAGGACAACCTCGGCGCGCTCGCCCTCCTCGACCGCGTCGGTCCCGACGCCATCCGCACCCTCACCCGCACCCTCTGGCTCGACTCCCACCTCGCCCCCACCGGCGCCTGGTAACAGCCGAGTACGCAGAAAGTGGGCCCGAGACGGGGGGGGGCGCCCTGACTCTGCGTCCGCGGCCGGGCGGGGGGGG
>NZ_JBQCGZ010000122.1:0-2569 GCF_051955155.1 Leifsonia sp. | reverse complement strand
AACCGTCGCGATTCGCCCAGATTCGCGACGGTTTTCCTGTGCTCGGCGGCCGGGTTCCAACTTTCGAGGGATGGCGGGCCGGGCGGGAGCGGCGAGGCTTGAGGGTATGTCACCGCGCCTGCTCTACCGTGTCCTCGCCGTCGCCGAGGCGATCACCTGGACCCTGCTCATCGCCGGGATGCTCCTCAAGTACGCCGCCGGCGTCGGGGACTGGCCCGTGGTCGTCGCCGGGTCGGTGCACGGCTTCGTGTTCATCTCCTACGCGATCACCGCTGCCCTGGTGGGAGTCAATCAGCGCTGGCGCTTCCCCGTGATCGTGCTCGCCGTCGTCACCGCGATCGTCCCGTACGCCACGATCCCCTTCGACCTCTGGGCGGACCGCAGCGGCCGGCTGGACGGCGCGTGGCGCACCCAGGCCACGGACGACCCGCGCGACCACACCTGGTTCGGGCGGCTGTTCCGCTGGATGCTCGGCCACGTGCCCGTCCTCGTCGGCTCGCTCGCGGTGCTCGCCGTCGTCATCATGGCCGGCCTCCTGCTGATCGGGCCGCCCAAGCTCTCCTAGGGAACGCGGAGGTCAGCCCCGCTTCCGCGGCTTCTTCTCCTTCGGCGGCATCCGCCCCACCTGCTCCAGCGCGACGCCGATCCACTCGCGCAGCCGGTCCGGCTCGTCTTTCCACGCTTCCGGCAGCGACACGTAGCCGCCCATCGGCCGCTCGGCGGGACCGTACGGGCCGGCGCCGTCCTCCGCGAGCAGCCGCTCGCGCGACCCCTCGTCGGGCAGCCGCACCCCGATCGCGTCGCCGAACAGCCCGGCGAACATGTTGCCGTTCACGAATGCGCCCAGGTTCGCGAACATCGGCTTCACCTGAACGCCCGGAGCGTCCGGCACCAGCGCGCGGAACAGCTCCTGCGTCTCCTGCGACGGGCGTGGGATCTGCATGGCCGCCTCCTCGCGGCGAGCCTAACCCCCGAGGCCGGTAGACTGGAGCCCTCCCCCCGCCAGCCCCGCTCAGCCTGGAGTGCCGCACGTGACCGACACCACCACCCAGCACGTCGTCGACACCGTCGCGAACGCCGCCGCGACGCCCGAGAAGGAGCAGCCGTTCGCCGCACTCGGGCTCAAGGAGGACGAGTACGCGCGCATCCGCGAGATCCTCGGCCGCCGCCCCACCAGCGGCGAGCTGGCGATGTACTCCGTGATGTGGTCGGAGCACTGCTCCTACAAGTCGTCGAAGATCTACCTGCGCCAGTTCGGCCAGAAGGTCACGCCGGCCATGAAGAAGAACCTCATGGTCGGGATGGGCGAGAACGCGGGCGTCGTGGACGTCGGCGAGGGCTGGGCGGTCACCTTCAAGGTGGAGTCGCACAACCACCCCTCCTACATCGAGCCGTTCCAGGGCGCGGCGACCGGCGTCGGTGGCATCGTCCGCGACATCATCTCGATGGGCGCGCGTCCCGTCGCCGTCATGGACCAGCTGCGCTTCGGCGCCATCGAGACGGCCGACACGGCCCGCGTCGTCCACGGCGTCGTCTCCGGGATCTCCTTCTACGGCAACTGCCTCGGCCTGCCGAACATCGGCGGCGAGACCTACTTCGACCCGGTGTACCAGGGCAACCCGCTCGTCAACGCGCTCTCGGTGGGCGTGCTGCGCCACGAGGACCTGCACCTCGCGAACGCGTCCGGCGTCGGCAACAAGGTCGTCCTGTTCGGCGCCCGCACCGGCGGCGACGGGATCGGCGGCGCCAGCATCCTCGCCTCCGACACGTTCTCGGCCGGCGGACCGACCAAGCGCCCCGCCGTGCAGGTCGGCGACCCGTTCGCCGAGAAGGTGCTCATCGAGTGCTGCCTGGAGCTCTACCGCGACAAGCTGGTCGAGGGCATCCAGGACCTCGGCGCTGCCGGCATCTCCTGCGCGACCAGCGAGCTCGCCTCCAACGGCGACGGCGGGATGTTCATCGAGCTGGACAGCGTGCTGCTGCGCGACCCGACGCTCACCGCGGAGGAGATCCTCATGTCGGAGAGCCAGGAGCGCATGATGGCCGTGGTCAAGCCGGAGCTGCTCGACCAGTTCCTCGCGGTCACCGCCAAGTGGGACGTCGAGACCAGCGTGCTCGGCGAGGTCACCGACACCGGCCGCCTGGTCATCAACTGGCGCGGCGAGGAGATCGTCAACGTCGACCCGCGCACCGTCGCCGTCGACGGCCCGGTGTACGAGCGCCCCGTCGCCTACCCGGCCTGGATCGACGCGCTGCAGGCGGACAGCGCCTCCGTGCTCCCCCGCCCGACCAGCGGCGACGAGCTCCGCGAGCAGGTGCTCGCCCTGCTCGGCAGCGCCAACCTGGCCGACAAGGGCTGGATCACCGACCAGTACGACTACTTCGTCGGCGGCAACACCGCGCTGGCGTTCCCCGACAACGCCGGCATGATCCGCGTGGACGAGGAGAGCGGCCTCGGCTTCGCGATCGCGACCGACGCCAACGGCCGGTACTGCCAGCTGGACCCGAAGCAGGGCGCGAAGCTCGCCCTCGCCGAGGCGTACCGCAACGTGGCCGCCTCCGGCGCCGT
>NZ_JBQCGZ010000121.1:0-28742 GCF_051955155.1 Leifsonia sp. | reverse complement strand
GACGGCGTCGGGATCATCTGGCGCAAGAAGCTCCCGCTGGAGGACATGGAGTTCTTCCAGTTCCACCCGACCGGCCTCGCTGGGCTCGGCATCCTCCTCACCGAGGGCGCCCGAGGCGAGGGCGCGATCCTGCGCAACGCCTCCGGCGAGCGGTTCATGGAGCGCTACGCTCCGACCATCAAGGACCTCGCCCCGCGCGACATCGTCGCGCGCTGCATGGTGCAGGAGGTCGCGGAGGGACGCGGCGCCGGCCCGCACAAGGACTACGTGCTGCTGGACTGCACGCACCTCGGCGCCGAGGTCCTGGAGACCAAGCTGCCGGACATCACCGAGTTCGCCCGCACCTACCTGGGCGTCGACCCGGTCGTCGAGCCGGTGCCGGTCATGCCGACCGCGCACTACGCGATGGGCGGCATCCCGACGAACAACAACGCCGAGGTGCTGCGCGACAACACCACGGTCGTCCCCGGCCTCTACGCCGCAGGCGAGTGCGCGTGCGTCTCGGTGCACGGCTCCAACCGCCTCGGCACCAACTCGCTGCTGGACATCAACGTGTTCGGCAAGCGGGCGGGCAACAACGCGGTCGAGTACGTCAAGACCGCGACCGCCGTCCCGCTCCCCGAGGACCCCGCCGGCTTCGTCCGCGGCATGATCGAGGACCTGCGCACCGGCACCGGCACCGAGCGGATCGCCGCGATCCGCAAGGAGCTGCAGGACGAGATGGACAAGAACGCTCAGGTGTTCCGCACCGACGAGTCGCTCGAGAAGGTCACCGGCACCATCCACCGCCTGCGCGAGCGCTACAAGAACGTCGTCGTCCAGGACAAGGGCAAGCGCTTCAACACCGACCTCCTGGAGGCCGTGGAGCTGGGCTTCCTGCTCGACCTGGCCGAGGTCGTCGTGTTCTCCGCCCGGAACCGCAAGGAGTCGCGCGGCGGACACATGCGCGACGACTACCCGAAGCGCGACGACGAGAACTACATGAAGCACACGATGGCCTACCTGACCGGCGACCCGCACTCGGCGGATGCGGCAGACCACATCACGCTCGATTGGAAACCGGTCGTCGTGACCCGTTACCAGCCGATGGAGAGGAAGTACTGATGTCGACCGCCGTGCTCGAGACTCCGCCCGCCCCCGAGGCGCCGGTCCAGTCGTTCACCGTCACGCTGATCATCCGCCGGTTCGACCCGGACGTGGACACCGAGCCGCGCTGGCAGGACTTCGACGTCGAGATGTTCCCGACCGACCGCATCCTGGACGCGCTGCACAAGATCAAGTGGGAGCAGGACGGCTCGCTGACGTTCCGCCGCTCGTGCGCCCACGGCATCTGCGGCTCGGACGCCATGCGCATCAACGGCCGCAACCGCCTCGCCTGCAAGACGCTGATCAAGGACCTGGACATCTCCAAGCCGATCTACGTCGAGGCCATCAAGGGCCTGCCGCTGGAGAAGGACCTGATCGTCGACATGGAGCCGTTCTTCGCGAGCTACCGCGAGGTGCAGCCGTTCCTGGTCGCGAACAGCAAGCCCGAGAAGGGCAAGGAGCGCATCCAGTCCGTCGCCGACCGCGCCCGCTTCGACGACACCACCAAGTGCATCCTGTGCGCGGCGTGCACCTCCTCCTGCCCGGTGTTCTGGACCGACGGCCAGTACTTCGGCCCGGCGGCGATCGTGAACGCGCACCGCTTCATCTTCGACTCGCGCGACGACAACGCGCAGGTGCGCCTGGACATCCTGAACGACAAGGAGGGCGTCTGGCGCTGCCGCACGACCTTCAACTGCACCGACGCGTGCCCGCGCGGCATCCAGGTGACGCAGGCGATCGCCGAGGTCAAGCAGGCGATCATGCGCGGCAAGCCCTGATCGCCTCCCGCTGACGACGTCCGCCCCTCGGCCCTCCGGTCGGGGGGCGTCGTCGTTTCAGCGCCGGGCCAGGTAGGCGTCCTCCGCCGCGTAGTCGACGTCGGCATCCTCCGCCTCCGCCGCCCAGGGCGCGTCGAGGCCGTGCGCGGCGACGGCGTCGATGGTCGGTCCGATCAGGTCGTGGTAGCCGCCGGCGGGGCGGTAGCCGATCGCCTCCGCGGCGCGCAGATCGAGCGTGATGCCCGGCACGACGTCCCAGGGATGCCGGCCCGGCTCGTCGCCAGGAACGAGCACCTCCTCCCACGCGTGCCCGAGGCGGGCGGCGATCGCGCGGGCGATCTCGCGCCCGGTCGGCACGTCGGGGTCGGCGATGTTGAGCACCCGGCTGCCCGGCCGCTCCCCCACCGCCTCGACCAGCGCGGCGACGTTGGCGGCGGCGGTCGGATGGTCGAAGCCGCGGCCGTCGTGGGCGAACAGCACGACGCGGCGGCCGTCGAGCACCCGGCGGACGAAGTGCCACTCGCGCGGGAGCGCGGCGCCGACGCCGTGCACCTTGGACGCGCGCAGCACCGACACGAGATGCCCGCTCTCCAGCAGCACGCGCTCGGCGGCGACCTTGTTCCTGCCGTAGCCGTCCCTGCTGCGATACCGGCCGTCCCACGCGGGTTCGAGGGTCGCCGTGTCCTCGCGGACGGGACCGCCGAAGTCCGGTCGCTCGGGCGAGTTGATGTGCCGGCCCTGCGCATCCACGTAGACGGCCTTGCTGGAGATCATCGCGGCGGATCCGATCCCGGGCAGGTACGGCAGCAGCGAGCGCGCATCGTCGGCCGTGAAGCAGCAGGCGTCCACGAGCAGATCGGCGCCGGCGCCGAGCACCGCGGCGAGCGCGGCGGGGTCCCGCCGGTCGGAGGCGACGAAGCGGACCCCCGCCTCGGTCAGCGCGGCAGGGACGTGCCGCGGATCGCGCCCGGTGACCACGACGTCCCAGCCGGCGCGCGCGAGGCGGAGGGCCGCGGCGCGCCCGATCAGTCCCGTCCCGCCGAGGACGATGGCGTTCGGCATGAGGCCAGGGTACCGTTCCCGCTGGCCCAGCGGTCTGGACGCGGGTCGTGTGCCCCGATAGAGTGTCATGCCGGGCCCACCGCCGCGCCCGCCGGTCACCCGACCTCCGACCGGATCGATCTCACCCGACCCCCACCCGAAGGACTCCGCCATGCCTGCCGCCCACGACTTCTTCCTCCTCGGCGACCCCACGACGCCGGACGCCGGCTCGTCGCCTCTGCGCTGCAGGCGGAGGGCTTCACCGTCACCGCGACGCCCAGCGGCGGCCTGCTCGCCAAGCGCGGCAGCGCGGCGTCGACCTTCTGGCTGGGCGCCTTCGCCGGCAAGAGCTTCCAGGTGACCTTCCTCGTCGACTTCATGGTCGACGCGGAGGGCCGCCTGGTCGCGCGCCTGAACCGCAACATGGTCTCCGGCGCGCTCAAGGGCGGCGCGATCGGCGCCGCCCGGATCGACACCGCGTTCCAGGAGACCGCGAACGCCATCGCCGCCACCCTGCACCCCGCGGGTGTGCTGGCCGGAAGCGTGCCACAGAACTGAACAGAACAGAATCGAACCCGAACCGTATCCCGATCGGAGAACACCTCACCATGTCCGACCAGACGCCCGCCTCGTACCCGCCCGCGCCGCCGGCCGGCTACACCCCGTACCCCGCCCAGAAGTCGGGCACGAACGTGCTCGCCATCATCGCCCTCGTCGGAGCATTCGTGTTCCCGCTCGCCGGCGTCATCTGCGGCCACATCGCGCTCAGCCAGATCAAGCGCACCGGCGAGAACGGCCGCGGCCTCGCCATCGCCGGCCTGATCATCGGCTACGTCTACATCGCCTTCATCGTGCTGATGGTCATCATCGCCATCATCGTCGGCGTGGCGGCCTCGTCCGCCGGCTATTCGTCGTACTCGTACTGAGCGCACCGGCCGCGCGCCGCCCGGCGCGGCGCGCGGCCGCCTTTCGGCTCTCTTCCCGGCGCATCCCGGTCGATATCCTTGCCAGGTGGCGAGGAATTCCCGGAGGCCGGCCGAGCCGGACGAGGCGCTCCAGCGCGCTCAGGGGACGGTGCAGCCGGAGACCGAGGAGACGCTCAAGGAGCGCTTCCTGGACGCCGCGGAGCCGCTGCGCGAGCGCCTCGAGAAGCCGGTGGCCCGCGTCTCCCGCGTCGCCAAGTGGGTGCAGAGCCTGCGCCCGTACCGGGTGTACATCAACTACTCGCACTCCGACGGCAACCTGCGAGCGGCCGGGATGGGCTTCCAGTCGCTGTTCGCGGTCTTCGCGGCCATCTGGCTGGGCTTCTCCGCCGCCGGGATCTGGCTGTCCGCCAATCCGGACATCTTCGAGGCGCTGGTCACCATCATCAACAAGGCGGTCCCCGGGCTGATCGCCACCGACACCACTCCCGGTGTCATCGACCAGACCCAGCTGCAGCAGGCGACTGCGTTCGGCTGGTACGGCATCATCGCTGCGATCGGCCTGCTCTGGACCGCGATCGGCTGGCTGTACTACACGCGCCAGGCGGTCCGCGCGGTCTTCGGCCTGAGCAGGGACACCACCAACTACGTCCTGCAGAAGATCCGCGACCTGTTCCTGGCCCTCGGCTTCGGCGTCGTGCTCGTGTTCTCCGCACTGATCACCATCGCCAGCACGCAGGCGCTCACCTTCCTCCTGGCGATCATCGGCGTCAGCCCCGAGTCCTTCTGGGGCACCGTCGTCACCCGGTTCTCCGCGCTGCTGGTCTCGCTTCTGCTCAACATCTTCACGCTCGGCGCGATGTTCCGCGTGATGTCCAGGGTCGCCATCCCGTGGCGGAACCTGTTCTTCGGCGTGCTGCTCGGGGCCGCGGTGCTCTCCGCGCTGAGCGCGCTCGGTGGCCTGCTGCTCGGCAGCGCGACCAAGAACCCGCTGCTGGCGAGCTTCGCGGTGTTCGTCGGTCTGCTGCTGTGGTTCAACCTGGTCTCGCGCGTGATCCTGCTCTCCGCCTCCTGGATCGCGGTGGGGATGTTCGACCACGGGCTCTCTCCGCGCATGATCACACCGGAGCAGGCGGCGGCCGAGCGCGCCGCCGCCGAGTACAAGGCGCGGGTGCTCGTGGCGCGCGCGGAGCTCGACCAGGCGAAGCAGGACCTGCGCGGCTCGCGGCTGCTCGCCCGGTTCGCGGCCCAGCGCCGCGTGGAGAAGGCGGAGCACCGGCTCAACGACCTGCTCGACGAGGGGAGCGTCGGCCGTCCCCGGTAGGCTGGATCCATGCCCACCGAACCCCTGCGCATCGCGACGATCAACGTCAACGGCATCCGTGCCGCCTTCCGCAAGGGCATGGGCGCCTGGCTCGACTCCCGCGACGTCGACATCCTGGCGATGCAGGAGGTGCGCGCCTCCACGGAGGACCTGCAGGGGCTCCTCGGCGACGACTGGGACATCGTCCACGACCCGGCCAGCGCCAAGGGCCGTGCCGGCGTCGCGATCGCCAGCAGGCACCGAGCGGCCATCCACCGCGTCGAGCTGGGCGCGACGGACTTCGACAGCGCCGGCCGCTGGCTGGAGGCGGACTACGAGGTGGCAGGAAAGGTCGTCACCGTGGTCAGCACCTACGTGCACTCCGGAGAGGCCGAGACCGAGAAGCAGGTCGCGAAGTACACGTTCCTGGACGCGATGGAGGCGCGGCTGCCGGAGCTGCAGAAGCACAGCGAGTTCGCCGTCGTCCTCGGCGACCTCAACGTCGGGCACCGGACGCTGGACATCCGCAACTGGAAGGGCAACGTCAAGCGCGCCGGCTTCCTGCCGGAGGAGCGCGCCTACTTCGACCGCTTCCTCGGCGCGGAGGACGACCCCGACTACAACGCGGGCGCCGGCCTCGGCTGGGTGGATGTCGGCCGCAAGTGGGCGGGCGAGGTCGACGGCCCGTACACGTGGTGGTCGTGGCGCGGCAAGGCGTTCGACAACGACTCCGGCTGGAGGATCGACTACCAGCTGGCCACCCCCGCCCTCGCGGCGACGGTGAAGAACTACGCGGTGGACCGTGCGTCCGCCTACGACGAGCGATGGTCCGACCACACCCCCGTGGTCGTCGACTACGCGCTCTGAGCAGACACATCACGCACATCCATCGAACGAAGGCACGAACATGACAACCCTCCCCCGTCTCTATTCCGGGATGCAGCCATCCGCCGAATCGCTGCACCTCGGCAACTACGTCGGCGCCCTGCTGCAGTGGAAGCAGCTGCAGGCGACGCACGACGCCTTCTTCTCCGTGGTGGACCTGCACGCGATCACGGTCGCGCAGGACCCGGAGGAGCTGCGCCAGAAGACCCGGCGCACCGCGGCCCAGTACATCGCCGCCGGCATCGACCCGTCCGCGTCCACCCTCTACGTGCAGTCGCACGTTCCCGCGCACGCCCAGCTCGCCTGGGTGCTGAACACCATCACCGGCTTCGGCGAGGCGTCGCGGATGACGCAGTTCAAGGACAAGTCGGCCAAGCAGGGCGCGGACGCGACCTCGGTCGGCCTGTTCGCCTACCCGGTGCTGATGGCCGCGGACATCCTGCTCTACGACGCCGAGGTAGTGCCGGTCGGCGACGACCAGCGCCAGCACGTCGAGCTGACCCGCGACCTGGCCACGCGGTTCAACAGCCGCTTCGGCGAGACCTTCGTGGTGCCGCAGGCGATGATCCTCAAGGACGGCGCGCGCATCTACGACCTGCAGAACCCCGACGCGAAGATGTCCAAATCGGCCGAGTCCGGCGCCGGGATCATCTGGGTGCTGGACGAGCCGGACGTGACGCGCAAGAAGATCATGCGCGCCGTGACCGACACCGACGGCGTCGTCTCGTACGACCGCGCGGGCAAGCCCGGCATCTCCAACCTGCTGAGCATCTACTCAGCGCTGTCGGGGCGCTCGGTCGAGTCCATCGAGCTGGAGTACGACGGCAAGGGCTACGGCGACTTCAAGAAGGGCCTCGTGGAGGTCGTGGTGGAGACGCTGGGCCCGGTGCGCGAGCGCACCCTGGAGCTGCTCTCCGACCCGGCCGAGCTGGACCGCATCCTCGCCGGGAACGCCGAGCGCGCCGACGCGGTGGCCGAGGTCACGCTCGCCAAGGCGTACGAGCGCATCGGCCTGCTGCGACGGGCGCGCTGATGGGCGTCGTCGAGCTGGCCGGGGAGCGGGTCCGGCTCGACGCGCCCGGCCTGGACGACGTCGACCGCATCGCCGAGCTGTGCCGGGACCCGGAGATCGCCGGCTGGACGACCGTCCCGGTCCCGTACGGCCCGGAAGACGCGCGCGCGTTCGTGACCGGGATGGTCGCCGACGGCTGGGTCAGCGGGCGCAGCTGTACGTGGGCGATCCGCGACGGCGAGACGCTCGTCGGCATGATCGGCCTGCACGGGATCGAGGAGCGCCGCGCCGAGATCGGCTTCTGGCTGGCGCCGGAGGCGCGCGGCGGCGGCCTCATGTCCGAGGCGGTCTCGCTGGTGCTCGACTTCGGCTTCGCGCCGTCGCCCGGCGGCCTCGGGCTGCTGCGCGTCGAGTGGTTCGCGTTCGAGGGCAACGCCGCGAGCGCCGCCGTCGCGCGCCGCGCCGGCTTCCACTGGGAGGGCAGGCGGCGGCTCGGCGGCGTCCAGCGCGGCGTCCGGCGCGACGACTGGCAGGCGGGCCTGCTCGCCGAGGACCCGCGCGTCCCCGTCGACGGCTGGCCGGAGGAGACCTTCCGGCAGACGCAGCCGTGACGGCGCCCCGCGTCGTCCTGTTCGACCTGGACGACACGCTCTTCGCGCACCGCGCGGCCGTCGCCGCGGGCATCCGGCGTTATGCCGGTGTCCTCGGCGAGCCGTACGGCCGGCTGGAGGCGGACGAGCTCGTTTCGCTCTGGCACGACCTGGAGGAGGAGCACTACCACTCCTACCTCGCCGGCCGGCTCGACTTCGAAGGCCAGCGGCAGGCGCGGGCCCGCGACTTCGCCGCTCGGCACGGCGTGACCCTGAGCGACGACGAGGCCAGCGCCTGGTTCGCGGACTACTTCGAGCACTACGTGGCCGCGTGGTCGCTGCACGACGACGCGGTGCCGTGCCTCGACGAGCTCGCCCGGCGCATCCCCGGCGTCCGCTTCGGGCTGATCACGAACGGCGACCTGGCCTTCCAGAGCCGCAAGGTGGAGGCGGTCGGGCTGGACGCGCGGATGGAGCGGCTCATCGCATCCGGCGAGGTCGGCATCGCGAAGCCGGACGCCGGCATCTTCGCCGCCGCGTGCGACGCGTTCGGCGTCGAGCCCGCGGACGCCGCCTACGTCGGCGACCGCCTGCGCACCGACGCGATCGGCGCGGCGCGGGCCGGGCTGAGGGGCGTCTGGCTCGACCGCACCGGCGCCGTCCCCTCCGCCGAGGACGCGGCCGAGGCGGCCGACGCCGGTGTGACGACCATCTCGGGGCTGGCCGAGCTCCCCGCGGTGCTCGCCCCCTGAGTCAGTTGCCCTTGGTGCAGGTCTGCTGGTCGGCGGTCTGACCCGTCACGTCGCTCGGCAGGCTGACCGCGGACGAGGTGGGTGCGGGCGTCGGCGTTCCGGAGCCCGCTGCCGCCGTCGCCGCGGGCGACGGGGTGCTCGTCGCGGCGGGCGCCGGCGTCGCGGTCGCAGACGCGCCCGCTCCCGGCGTCGGCGTCGCTCCCGGCGCGGCCTCGGTGCCCGCCCCGGTCGTACCGGTGAGCACGACGGGCGTGTCCGTCGTGAGCGCCCGCTTGAGCGCCTCCACTCCTGTCGGCTCCGGGACGACGCGGTTCGGGTTGTCCGGGTCGGTCATCGCCGGGTACTGCACGAACACGAAGTCGCTCAGCGGCACGCTCTTCAGCGCCAGGCCGATCGACACGAGCGTCGTCGGCGAGGCGAGGGTGTCGGAGAGCTGGATGTTGGACGTCGCCGCCTTCGCGAGCGTGTACAGCGTGAGCGGGTTGCTCAGCACCCCGGCGCTGGTCACCTTGCGGAGCAGGGCGGAGAGGAAGAGCTGCTGGTTGCTGATCCGGCCGAGGTCGCTGCCGTCGCCGACCCCGTGCCTGCTGCGCACGAACGCCAGGGCGTTCGAGCCGACGAGCGTCTGCTCCCCCGCCTTCAGGTCGAGCCCGACGTACGGGTCGACGAGCGGCGTCGCCAGGCACACGGTGACGCCGCCGACCGCGTTGGACATCGCTGTCACGCCGTCGAAGCTGATCTCGGCGGCGTACGGGATGCTGAGCCCGGTCAGCGCCTCCGCCGTGAGCACGACGCAGGAGAGCCCGCCGGTGGACAGCGTCGTGTTGAACTGGGCGCTCGACTGCGCCGAGGTCGCGCCGTTGGCGGTCGGGCACGACGGAACGGGCACCATCAGGTCGCGCGGGATGCTGATGACCGTGGCGTTCTTGTGGTCGGCGGAGAGGTGCAGCACCATCGTCACGTCGTTGTTGCCCGCGCCGGAGCTGCCCGCGAGCTCGTCCGCGGTGGAGAACTGACCGCCCTGCCCGGTCCGGGTGTCGGTGCCGGCGAGCAGGATGTTCACCTCGCCGGACTCCGCGCCGACCGTCGGCGGGGTGATCGACTTCCCCGAGGCAGAGACGAGGTGGATGGACGGCTTGAGCGACTGCCACGTGTCGCCGACGGCATACGCGGCGATGGCGCCTGCGGAGACGGTGAGGACCGCGAGCGCGCCGGCGAGCAGGCGCGCAACGGGGCCGCGCGCGCGGCGCACGGGAAGCCGGCCGTGCCGCACGGACACGGCGGTCGCAGAGTGTCTCATCCCGGCTACGGTATCCAGCGCACCTGCGCGGCGGCTTTCCGCAGCATGAGGGAATCGAGAGGTATGCCCGCACGCACGAGCGCCGCCCGGCGGGATGCCGGACGGCGCTCGTGCGTGTTCGCCTGGATCAGGCGTTCGTCACGTCGTCGTCGACCCAGTCGAACGTCTTGGTGACGGCCTTCTTCCAGAGGCGGAGCTGGCGGTCGCGCTCGGCGTCGTCCATGTCCGGCGTCCAGCGGCGGTCCTCCTGCCAGTTCTTGCGCAGGTCGTCCAGGTTCTCCCAGAAGCCCGTCGCGAGACCGGCGGCGTAGGCCGCGCCCAGCGCCGTGGTCTCCGCGACGACCGGCCGCACGACCGGGACGCCGAGGATGTCGGCCTGGAACTGCATGAGGGTGTTGTTGGCGATCATGCCGCCGTCCACCTTCAGCTCCTGCAGCTCGACACCGGAGTCCGCGTTGACCGCGTCCAGGACCTCGCGGGTCTGGAAGGCGGTCGCCTCGAGAACGGCGCGGGCGATGTGGCCCTTGTTCACGTAGCGCGTGAGTCCCACGAGGGCACCGCGCGCGTCCGAACGCCAGTACGGGGCGAACAGGCCGGAGAACGCCGGAACGAAGTACGCGCCGCCGTTGTCCTCGACCGTCTTCGCCAGGTCCTCGATCTCGGGGGCGCTGGAGATGATGCCGAGGTTGTCGCGCAGCCACTGCACCAGCGAACCGGTGACGGCGATCGAGCCCTCCAGGGCGTAGTGCGGCTTCTCGTCGCCCAGCTTGTAGCCGAGCGTGGTCAGCAGACCGTTCTTGGAGTGGACGATCTCCTCACCCGTGTTGAAGATGAGGAAGTTGCCGGTGCCGTAGGTGTTCTTCGACTCGCCGGGATCGAACGCCGCCTGACCGAACGTGGCCGCCTGCTGGTCGCCGAGGATGCCGGCGACCGGCACCTCGCGCAGCAGGCTGGACGACTCGACGGTTCCGTAGATCTCGGAGGAGCTCTTGATCTCCGGCAGCATCGACTTCGGAACGCCGAACACCTCGAGGATGTCGTCGCGCCAGGTCAGCGTCTCCAGGTCCATGAACATGGTGCGGGAGGCGTTGGTCACGTCGGTGGCGTGCACGCCGCCGTCCGGGCCTCCGGTGAGGTTCCAGAGCACCCAGGCGTCGGTGTTGCCGAAGAGCAGGTCGCCGCGCTCCGCGCGCTCCCTGGCGCCCTCGACGTTCTCGAGAATCCAGGTGATCTTGGTGCCGGAGAAGTAGGTCGCCAGCGGCAGGCCGACGATCTGCTTGAAGCGCTCGACGCCGCCGTCGGCCGCCAGGCGGTCGACGATGGGCTGCGTGCGGGTGTCCTGCCAGACGATCGCGTTGTAGACGGGCTCACCGGTGTTCTTGTCCCAGACCACCGCGGTCTCGCGCTGGTTGGTGATGCCGACGGCGGCGATGTCGTGACGGGTGAGGTCGGCCTTGGAGAGCGCCTGGCCGATGACCTCGCGGGTGTTGTTCCAGATCTCCACCGGGTTGTGCTCGACCCAGCCCGCCTTCGGGAAGATCTGCTCGTGCTCGAGCTGTCCGGTCGAGACGATCGACCCGGACTTGTCGAAGATGATCGCCCGGGTGCTCGTGGTTCCCTGGTCGATGGCGACGACGTAGTCGGCCATAGGTGACTCCTTTGTTCTTTGGGGGTGGGACGGAAGAGGGCCGGCCCGGGACACCGGGCCGGCCCCCGGGTGTTACTTGAGGATGGGGAGCAGCAGGAGTGCGAGCCAGCCGGCGAGCAGACCGCCGATGATCGGCCCGACGACCGGGACCCACGAGTACGACCAGTCGCTCGTGCCCTTGCCGCGGATCGGCAGGATCGCGTGGGCGATGCGCGGGCCGAGGTCACGGGCCGGGTTGATGGCGTACCCCGTCGGACCACCGAGGCTCGCACCGATGCCGATAACGAGCAGGGCGACGGGCAGGGCGCCGAGGGCGGCGAGGCCGGCCGCGGTTCCGGGCTGGTGGCCGAACGCGATGACAACGAACACCAGCACGAAGGTGCCGATGATCTCCGTCACCAGGTTCCACGCGTAGGTGCGGATGGCAGGGCCGGTCGAGAAGACGCCGAGCTTGTTCGCCGGGTCCGGCTCCTCGTCGAAGTGCTTCTTGTACGCCAGCCAGGTGAGGATGGCGCCGATGATGGCGCCGATCAGCTGGGCGAGGATGTACAGCAGCACCGTGATGAAGTTGACAGGCACCAGAGTGTGGGCCGCCGCCGAACCGAACGCCTTCGCGCCGTTCGCCACCAGACCGAGCGTGACCGCCGGGTTCAGGTGGGCTCCGGAGTTGTACGCCACGATCACACCGGCGAAGACCGCGAGGCCCCAGCCGATGTTCACCATCAGGAACCCGCCGTTGAAGCCCTTGTTCTTGATGAGTGCGACGTTAGCCACGACACCGGTACCGAGGAGGACCAGCATCGCCGTTCCCACCAACTCAGACAGGAAATCTACACCGATATTGTCCACGTTGACCTTCCAGTTGTTCAGTTGACCCGCACCCTGTTGTGCGTCGAGGTGTGGTCCTCGTCAGGGTGGGCACTTGAACGGTATTGCTGTCAGGTCCACCCGGGCAAGGACCGTGCTATGCACGTTCGTGCATTATCGGAGTGCCGCGGCCTCGCTCCCGTCCCCCGACTCCAACTGCACCCGGTGGGCGTCGGCGAGTTCCGCTTGGAACGCATCTT
The DNA here is from genome assembly GCF_051955155.1 of Leifsonia sp. Lineage (NCBI taxonomy): Bacteria > Bacillati > Actinomycetota > Actinomycetes > Micrococcales > Microbacteriaceae > Leifsonia > Leifsonia sp. Next base: position 16,356 of record NZ_JBQCGZ010000121.1, on the reverse strand, counting down.
CCTCCTCGGCACGCCGATTTGGCGACCATCCGAGCGCGTTTGCCGCGATTTCGCCGATCTCGTGGACCAGCGGCACCGTGACCGAGCCGGTGAAGGCGAGGCTGGTGCGGCGCAGGAAGAGGTCGGAGAGGTGCACGACGTGCTCGGTGCGGATGAGGTGGTCGACCTCCGCACGCGAGTACGAGGGCGCGGCGGCCAGCGGCTCGTCCTGGCCGTCCCAGCCGGCGATCGCGTCGATCACGAACGTGGCCTTCGTGCCGTAGCGGTTCAGGAGCACGGCGGCGCGCTCGGCGCCGACGTCCGCCCCGTAGCGGGCGATCCAGTCGCGCTCCGCCTGCGGCGTCGTCGGGAACCCGGTGCCGCCGCCGATCGGGAGGCCGAGCGTGGAGACGGTGCGCTCGACCCCGAGCGCGGCGAGCGTCTCGTTCGCCAGGTGCTCGCTGAGCGCCCGGAACGTCGTCCACTTGCCGCCGACCAGGCTGAGCACGGTGGTGTCGCCGAGGCCGGCGATCGTCCCGGGGACGATGCGGTAGTCGCGCGAGACGAAGCCGGGGGCGGTGTCGTCGTGGTGCGGCAGCGGGCGGACACCGGAGAAGGTGTAGACGATCTGCTGGCGGGTGACCGGGACGTGTGGGAAAACGTGCGAGACGAGTTCGATGAAGTAGTCGATCTCGTCCTCCGTGCAGACCGCGGGTACGGACATGTCGGCGTCGATGTCGGTGGTGCCGACCATGACGCGGCCCTTGAGCGGGTAGATGAGCACGATGCGGCCGTCGTTGTTCTCGAAGAACATCTCGCGGCCCTGGCAGGCCTCGAGCAGGCGCGGGTTGTCGAGGACGATGTGCGAGCCCTTCGTGCCTCCCATGAACCGGGTGGACTGGCCGAGCGCCGCGTTGGTGAGGTCGGTCCACGGGCCGGAGGCGTTGACGACGACGTCCGCGGTGATCGCGAACTCCTCGCCCGTCTCGCGGTCGCGGACGAGCACGCCGCCGTCCCTGGTGCCGACGGCCTCCAGGTAGTTGGCCGCGCGGGCGTGCGGGCCGGCCGCGAGCCCGTCGGCGAGGACGTCGAGCGCGAGTCGCTCGGGGTCGTGCACGGAGGCGTCGAAGTAGGTCGCTGTGTACTTGAGCTCCGGGTTCAGCTCGGGGAGGGTCTGCAGCGACTTCTTCCGGCCGTGGAAACTGTGCCGCGGGACCGTGCCGCCGTCGCGCGAGAACGAGTCGTAGATGGTCAGGCCGGTCTTGATGAGGAACGCGCCGCGCTCCTTCGGCTTGCCCTGCTTGTGGGTGAGGAACCGCAGCGGTGCGGCGAGGATGCCGGAGAAGGTGGAGAAGATCGGGATGGTGGTCTCGAGCGGCTTGACGTAGTGCGGGGCGATCTTGAGCAGGCCGTTGCGCTCGGTCACCGACTCCTTGACCAGGCGGAACTCGCCGTTCTCCAGGTAGCGGATGCCGCCGTGGATCATGTGGCTGGAGGCGGCGGACGCACCGGAGACGAAGTCGTTGCGCTCGACCAGCACGACGTCGACGCCCTGCAGTGCGAGGTCGCGGAAGGTGCCGAGTCCGTTGATGCCGCCGCCCACGATGACGACCTGGGCGCTGGGCCGCTCGCGCAGGCGCTGGATCTCGACGCGGGATGCCGACTTCGTCGTCACGGGGTTCTCCTCGGGGATTGCTGATGGATCGGGTGGGGTGCAGCTATAGTCAACGTGCCGGCACAACTTCGATCAAGCCGGATGCACATACGTGCAATCACCAGAGAACGGAAGGCGGTCCCCGAATGTCCGCAGCCGACACGCAGCACCTGCCGGACAAGGTCCGCGACGCCCTCAAGGCGGGCCACCTCTACTACATGCAGGACCTGACGATGGACGCCATCGCGCACGAGATGCACACCTCGCGCTCCAGCGTCTCGCGGCTCCTCTCCTATGCGCGCGCCTCCGGACTCGTCACCATCCAGATCGCCGAGCCGCACGAGGGCGCGAGCCGCATCCAGCAGGAGATCCACGAGAGGCACGGGGTCGCAGCGCACATCGTCCCGATGCCGAGCGCGATCAGCGACGTCGACCGGCTGGAGCGCGTCGCCATCTCCGCTGCACGGATTCTCGACCGGTTCATCGACTCGAACATGACCGTCGGGGTCGCCTGGGGGTCGACGATGAGCGCCCTGAGCAGGCACCTCATCCCGAAGGAGCTGCACAACGTGGAGTTCGTGCAGCTCAACGGGGCGGGCAACACCTACACGACGGGCGTGCTCTACGCCTCCGAGATCCTGCGCCGGTTCGGCGACACCTACTCCGGCACCATCCAGGAGTTCCCCGTCCCTGCGCTGTTCGACGACCCGCAGACCAAGGTCGCGATGTGGCGCGAGCGCAGCACCCGGCGCATCCTCGACATCCAGGAGCGGATGGACGTGGCGCTGTTCGGCCTGGGGTCGCCGTTCTCCGAGGTGCGCTCGCACGTATACGCGGGCGGCTACCTGGACGCGGCGGACTACGCCTCGCTGGACGAGTCCGGTGTCGTCGGCGACGTCGCGACCGTGTTCTTCCGCGCGGACGGCAGCCACCACGGCATCCCGCTGAACGAGCGGGCGAGCGGCCCGGACATCGACCTGATCACGCGCGTGCCGCGCCGGGTCTGCATCGTCTCCGGCCCATCCAAGGTGCACAGCCTGCGCGGCGCCCTGGCCGCGGGGCTGATCACCGACCTGATCGTGGACGAGGGCACCGCCCGCGCCCTGGTCGAGCACGCGGAACGGCTGGAGGACGCCGCCTGACGCGAGGCCGCGTGTGCGCCGGCCGCGCCCGCTTGTGCGCCGCCACGTAACGACTGCGGTGCGGCGCGCGGGCGCACTCGTTACGCGCGGCCGCAGTCGTGGCCGCGCTGGCGGTGACTGTCCCTGTTCGGCGCATCCCGCCCCTGCTCGAGCAGTGCCGGATGTGACGGACAGGGTCAGTCGCGCGCCAGCATGTGCGCTGCGACGGAACAACTGCGGCGCCGCGCGCGAGCGCGGCGTCACAGAACGGTGGGAATAGGACGGGGACGAGGGCGTTGATGTAGATTCGACAACAGAAGAACGTGCTCCGGGGTCGGTGAGAATCCGAACCGGCGGTGACAGTCCGCGAGCGGGACGCAGCATGCGCCCTGCTGAGCCGGTGGAATTCCGGCACCGACGGTAATGCGTCCGGCGAAAGCCGAGACGATCAGTCCGGATGGGAGGCGCACGTCGGCGATCGCTGCGCGGTCGCCGCGAGAGCGACGCTTGCACCCCCGGAACACGTCCCGTACGAGAGACAGGACGGCACCGGATGAGCACGGCGTGGGACTCCGCGATGCGCACCGCCCTGCGGCTGGCCGAGGGCGGACCCGCCGGAGGCGTGAACCCTCGGGTGGGCTGCGTGCTGCTGGATGCGGACGGCGCCGTGATCGCCGAGGGCTTCCACCGCGGCGTCGGCACTCCGCACGCGGAGGTCGACGCGCTGAGCCGGCTGCCGGAGGGCGGCGCCCGCGGCGCGACGGCGGTCGTCACGCTCGAGCCCTGCAACCACTGGGGCCACACCGGCCCGTGCTCGGAGGCCCTGATCGCGGCGGGCGTCGCGCGCGTCGTCTACGGTGTCGACGACCCCGGACACCACTCCGGCGGCGGAGCCGAGCGGCTGCGCGAGGCCGGCGTCGAGGTGACGGGCGGCGTGCTCGCCGACGAGATCGAGACCTTCCTCGGCGACTGGCTGACGGTCGCGCGGCTCGGCCGCCCCTACATCGTCGTCAAGTGGGCGAGCAGCCTGGACGGCAGGACGGCAGCGGCCGACGGCACGAGCAAGTGGATCACCGGCGCGGCCGCCCGGCAGCGCGTGCACGAGCAACGCGAGGCGTCCGACGCGATCGTGGTCGGCACCGGCACGGTGCTCGCCGACGACCCCAGCCTCACGGCCCGCGGCGACGCCGGGGAGCTGCTGGCCACCCAGCCGACGCCGGTCGTCGTCGGCACGCGCGCCATCCCGAACGACGCGGCCGTGTTCCGGCACCCCAACCCGGTGGTCTTCGAGGGCACCCACGACATCCACGACGTCGTCGCCGACCTGCACCAGCGCGGCTTCAGGCGCGTCTACGTCGAGGGCGGCCCCACCCTGGCGAGCGCGTTCGTCGCCGCCGGGCTCGTCGACGAGTACGCGATCTACCTGGCGCCGACGCTGCTCGGCGGCCCGCACCTCGCGCTCGGCTCGATCGGCGTCGAGACCATCGGCGAGCAGCGCAGGCTGCGCATCCTCGACATCGAGCGCCTCGGCGGCGACCTCTATCTGCGCGCCGTCCCCGCGCCGTCCACTCCCCGCACCTCCGCAGCACAGGAAGGCTGAGCCGTGTTCACTGGAATCATCGAAGAGCTGGGCGAGATCACCGCCGTCGAACGCGTCGCGGACGCGGCGAGGATCACGGTCCGCGGACCGCTCGCGGTCAGCGACGCCGCGCACGGCGACTCCATCTCGGTCAGCGGGGTCTGCCTCACCGTGATCGGCCAGGACGCCGAGTCCTTCACGGCCGACGTGATGGCGGAGACGCTCGCGATGAGCACGCTCGACGACGTGCAGCCCGGGCGCCGGGTCAACCTGGAGCGCGCCGCGCAGGTCGGCGACCGGCTCGGCGGCCACATCGTGCAGGGCCACATCGACGGGACGGCGACCGTGCTGTCCGTCGAGGACGGCAGCGCGTGGCGGGTCGTCCGGCTCAGCCTCGACCCGGAGCACGCGCCGCTCGTCGCGCGCAAGGGCTCCATCGCCGTCGACGGCGTCTCGCTCACCGTGAGCGCGGTGGGCGGCGGCCGGGAGGACGGCTGGTTCGAGGTGTCCCTCATCCCCGAGACGCTGACCGCGACGACGCTGGGCGACCGCGTCCCCGGCGACCGCGTGAACATCGAGACCGACATCCTGGCGCGGCACGTCGAGCGCATGCTCGCGCTCGAACCGGCGCTGACAGAACGGAGTGCGTCATGACCCTCGCCACCATCCCGGAGGCCCTCGCCGAGCTGAGGGCGGGCCGGCCCGTCATCGTCGTGGACAACGAGAGCCGCGAGAACGAGGGCGACGTCGTCCTCGCCGCCGAGCTCGCCAGCCAGGAGTGGATCGCCTGGACGGTCAAGCACTCCTCCGGCTTCATCTGCGCCCCGATGACGGACGAGATCGCCGACCGCCTGGAGCTGCCGGTGATGGTCGTCGCCAACCAGGACCCGCGCGGCACCAACTACACGATCAGCGTGGACGCGGCCGACCGGCTCTCCACCGGCATCAGCGCGGCCGACCGTGCGCACACGCTCCGCGTGCTCGCGAACCTGGAGTCGACGCCCTCCAGCCTGAGCCGGCCCGGCCACATCCTGCCGCTGCGCGCGGTGGAGGGCGGCGTCCGCGAGCGCGACGGCCACACCGAGGCCGCCGTCGACCTGCTCAAGCTGGCCGGCATGACGCCGGTCGGCGCCATCGCCGAGATCGTCGCCGACGACGGCGAGATGATGCGTCTGCCCGGGCTGCTCGAGCTCGGCGAGCGCGAGGGCGTGCTGGTCGTCACGATCGAGGCGCTCATCGCCTACCTGCAGGAGTTCCACTGCGACCAGAAGCTCGAGTCGCCGACGCCGATCCCGGAGTCGTCGCGCGTGATCTTCGAGGTGGAGACGACCGTCCCGACCGTCAACGGGTCGTTCCGGATGCGCGCGTACCGCGACCGGATGACCGGGGCCGACCACGTCGCGATCGTCTCCGGCTCGCCGAGCGCGGAGGGCACCCTGGTGCGCGTGCACTCGGAGTGCCTGACCGGCGAGGCGTTCGGCTCGCTCAAGTGCGAGTGCGGGCCGCAGCTGGACGCGGCGCTCGCGACCATCCAGCGCGAGGGCGGCGTCGTCGTCTACCTGCGCGGGCACGAGGGCCGCGGCATCGGCCTGATCAACAAGCTGCGCGCGTACAAGCTGCAGGAGGACGGCCTGGACACGCTGGACGCGAACCTCGCGCTCGGCCTGCCGATCGACGCGCGCGACTACGGCGCGGCCACCGCGATCCTGCAGGACCTCGGCATCCGCTCGGTGCGCCTGCTGACGAACAACCCGGAGAAGGTGCGCCAGCTGGAGGAGCACGGCATCGAGGTCGAGGAGCGCGTGCCGCTCGTCGTCGGCGTCGGCGCCTTCAACGAGGGCTACCTGGAGACCAAGCGCGACCGGATGGGTCACGCGATCGGAGACATCGACCAGACGGTCGGGATGGACGAGTCGGCCGGTGTGGCCGCGGAGAGGACAGGACGATGAGCGGAGCGGGCGCGCCCGACACCCAGGAGCGGATCGACGGGAGCGGCCTGAACGTCGTCATCGTCGCGGGCACCTGGCACGAGGAGATCACCGACGGGCTGATCGCGGGCTCGACCCGCACGCTGGAGGCGTCCGGCGCGTCCTACTCGCTGGTGCGCGTGCCCGGCAGCTTCGAGCTGCCGGTCGTCAGCAAGGCGGCGCTCGACGCGGGCGCCGACGCGGTGGTGGCGCTCGGCGTCATCATCCGCGGCGGCACCCCGCACTTCGAGTACGTCTCGTCGGCGGCGACCGACGGGCTGACCAGGGTCGCCCTCGACACCGGCAAGCCGGTGGGCTTCGGCGTGCTCACGCTGGACGATGAGGCGCAGGGCATCGATCGCGCCGGGCTCCCCGGCTCCAAGGAGGACAAGGGCGCGGAGGCCGCGCACGCGGCGCTCGCGACCGCGGTGGCCCTGCGGGAGCTGCGCGCGCCTCGCAGCTGAGCCGGGCTGCCGACCGCGAACTCGTGTGCCGAAATCCCCCCGGCCACCCAGCGGGCCCGCATTCGGCACGAATGTTCAGACGCTAGGCCCGCCACGGCATGTGCTGCAGCATCCAGGTGTTGCCGTCCGGGTCGCTGAACCCGGCGTACAGCACTCCGCCGCGGTCGACGACCGGAGCGACGTCGACGCCGTGCGCGACCAGTCCGGCGCGCACGGCCTCACCCTCGGCCGGCGCGACATCCACATCCACCGTGAAGCCGACCCGATCGCGGTAGAACGCCTTCGCACGGTCGATGTCGGCGACCGGCAGGATCACCAGCTCCAGCAGCATCGCTCCCGGCGTCACCGGGGCGACCGGGTTCGGCGCCTCCCCCGCGCTCATCGCGCGTCCTCCGCGCCAAGCTCGACCGTCGTGTCGAGGACATTGCCGCGCTCGGGATCGCCGCCGCGGACGAGCACGTAGCGGCGGTCGATCCTCGCGATGTACGCGGTCAGCGGGCCGGGCGGGACGAGGTCGTCCGGGGCGAGCGAGCGGTCCTCCGGCAGGCGCGCGTTCAGGGCGGCGAGCACGGCGGAGGTCTCGGCCGCCGGTGCGGGTGCCGCTGCCGCCTCGACGTAGGCGGCCTCCGCGTGCCCGACGGCGACCGTCGAGTCAAAGACGGTGATCGCGATCTCCGGGCGCTCGGCCAGGTTGCGTGAGTGCCTGCTGTCCGCCGACGACACCCAGCAGAGCCGGTCGTCGCCGAGCGGCGCGAAGAACACCGGGCTCAGCCACGGCCTGCCATCGGCGTCGGTCGTCCCGAGCACCAGGTAGCGGTTCGCCGCGACGACGCGCGCGAAGCGCTCCCTCTCGCCGGTGTTCACAGCGCGTCGTAGCTGAGGTGGGTGGCGGTGGAGGTGACGAGCACCGAGCGCTGCGTGAACGAGCGCGGCGGCATCCCCTCCCGGAACAGCGGCGTCCCCGAGCCGAGGATCAGCGGCGAGAGGTGCAGGTTCAGCGTGTCGACGACACCGGCGGCGAGCGCGGAGCCGATGAGCGCTCCCCCGCCCATCAGCACGACGTCCTTGGTGACGCCGGTGCGGGCGGCCTCGGACTCGGCCCGGCTGCGCGCCTGCTCGACGGCGTCGGTCAGCCCGGTCGTGACGAACGTCCAGTCCAGGCCGGTGAGGCGCACGCTGGCTGGCGTGGAGCTGGTCACGACGAAGAACGGCGGCCTGCCGACCTCGGTCGCGCCGTAGCCCAGCTCGTCGCTCCAGCCGTCCGGGGCGTCGATGACGTCGAAGAGGTTGCGGCCCATCACCACCACGCCGGAGCGGTCGGTGGAGGCGCTGAGAATGCTCTTGTCGTCGGCGTCGTCCGAGAACACCCAGTCGTGCAGCGGCATCCCTCCGGTGCCGAGCCCGTTGCCAGGACCGGCATCCGGGCCGGTGACGTAGCCGTCGAGGGACACCGTGATATCGGCGACGATGCGGGGCGCGTCCATTTCTCAATCCTCTGTTTGATCAACAACTTTGTTGATTACAGCGTAGGCCGCCACCAGCCCGTCGTCAAGAGTGTCCGGCAACGACGAAGCCGCCCGGCCATCCGGCCGAGCGGCTTCGCGCGTGGTTGGCGGGAGTTACGGCTTCCACACCATCAGGACGACGACGATCACCAGCAGCAGGCTGGCGACGCCGGAGCCCGCGGCGATCGCCGGGTACTTCGACGCCTCGCCCGCGCGGATCGCCTCCGACGCGCGGCGCATGGTCGGGACGACCAGGAACAGGGTCAGGCCGAGCGCGACGATGTACAGGATGATCGACCACAGGATCCAGGGCGTTGTGATGCTCAGGTCGTACTTCTTGTCGGCAAGGCCCATCACGCCGAAGCCGAACAGGACCACCAGCAGGGAGAGCAGCGAGATGAGGTTCGTGGACTTCGCCAGAACCTCCACCTGACCGGCGTTCCCGGCGCGGACCGCGCGCATTGCGGTCATCGGCAGGATCGCCATGGGGCCGACGATGAACACGGCCGAGACGACGTGCAGCACTGCGAAGAGCGTTTCCATGCCACCAGCCTAGCGAGGCCGGGATTCGCCGCACCGCCCGACTCGACGTAGGGTGGACGGGCGCCACAAGCGCTTTCCCACTCTCTTCGTCCCTCCGCGCGACGCCCGACCGACGCTCCACGCCTGCGGACCGCATCGTCTCAACGTCACCGGAAGTACTGCACGCATGTCTACGACGGCCTCCGTCACCCCTCCCGCCGCGCCCGCCAACACCCGCGGCCGCGTCATCCTCGCCAGCCTCATCGGCACGTCCATCGAGTTCTACGACTTCTACGTCTATGCGACCGCGGCCGTGCTGGTCTTCCCCTCGCTCTTCTTCACGAGCGAGGACCCGACCACCGCCCTGCTCTCGTCGTTCGCCGTCTTCGGCGTCGCGTTCATCGCGCGACCGGTCGGCTCCATCCTGTTCGGTCACTTCGGCGACCGCATCGGCCGCAAGGGCACGCTCGTCGGCTCGCTGCTCACGATGGGCATCGCGACGGTGCTGATCGGCTGCCTGCCGACCGCGCAGGTGCCCGGCTGGGAGTTCTGGGCCCCGTTCCTGCTCGTCGTGATGCGCTTCTGCCAGGGCCTCGGGCTCGGCGGCGAGTGGAGCGGTGCCGCGCTGCTGGCCACCGAGAACGCCCCGGCAGGCAAGCGCGCGATCTACGGGACCTTCCCGCAGCTGGGCGCGCCGATCGGCTTCATCGTCGCCAACGTGCTGTTCCTCGTACTGAACATCTCGATGACAGCGGAGCAGTTCGCCGCCTGGGGCTGGCGCATCCCGTTCCTGCTGAGCGCGGTGCTGGTGATCGTCGGCCTCTACGTTCGGCTCAAGCTGGTGGAGACGCCGGCGTTCCAGAAGGTGGTCGACACCGGCGAGGTCGCCAAGCTGCCGCTCGCGCGCGTGTTCCGCACCAGCTGGTGGCAGATCGTGCTCGGCACGTTCATCATGCTGGCGACGTACGTGCTCTTCTACCTGATGACGGCGTTCACGCTCACCTACGGGACCGCCGCCTCCAACCAGGACACCGCCCGCGCGGCCGCCGAGAAGGCCGGCAAGACGTTCGATCCCGGCTCGTTCGTGGCCGGGCTGGGGTACTCGCGCAACGACTTCCTGATCATGCTGATTATCGGCGTGGTGTTCTTCGGCATCTTCACGCTGGTCGCGGGCCCGCTCGCCGAGCGCTTCGGCCGGCGGCGGACGCTGATCTGGGTGACGCTCGGGATCATCGTCTTCGGCCTGCTCTTCGTCCCGCTCTTCGCGGGCGGCACGATCGGGACGATGGCGCTGCTGATCGTCGGCTTCACGCTGATGGGCCTCACCTTCGGGCCGATGGGCGCCGAGCTGCCGGAGCTGTTCCCGACGAACGTCCGCTACACGGGATCCGCGATCGCCTACAACCTGTCGAGCGTGCTCGGCGCCGCTGTCGCCCCGACGATCGCGGTCTGGCTGTGGACGATCGGCAAGGGCAGCACGGTCTGGGTCGGCGTCTACCTGTCGCTGGCGGGCGTCCTCACCCTGATAGCGCTGTTGCTCTCCAAGGAGACCAAGGACGTCGACTTCACCGACAACGTGAGCTGACGCGCGCGCCCGGCGCCCGCGGCCCCGAGGGGCACGTTGTTGCCGCTCTCCCACCCCGAAAGCGACAACTACGTGCCCCTCGCGCGTGCCCGGCGCCGGGGGAACGGGACTGCGGTGGCGCGGAACGAGTGCGGGCGCGCGCCGCGCCGCACTCGGTACGGGGCACCGCACTCGCGAGGCGCGGGCCGTGACTGTGCGCGTTTGGGACGGGTGTGGCCGCTCGCGCAGGGCGTAATCGTCCCGGGCGGGCACGCCCGCGCCAGCGTGGCGGGACTGCGGCGCGCGGAACGAGTGCGGGCGCGCGCCGCGCCGCACTCGGTACGGGGCACCGCACCCGCGAGGCGCGGGCGGCGACTGTGCGCGTTCGCGACGGGTGTGCCCGCTCGCGCAGGGCGCAAACGTACCGGACCGGGACAGGCGCGGCGCGCAGGGCGCGAACGTACCGGATGGGGACAGGCGGGGCGGGGGCGCGGCGCGGGGCTAGTCGAGGAAGAGGGCGCGGAGGCGGCGGGTGGTGAGGATGAGACCGAGGGTGACCATCACGGCGTAGTAGAGGACGTGCCAGAGCATCCCGAGGTCGACGTCGCCGGTGGTGAGGCCGCGGACCAGCTCGACTCCGTGCCAGAGCGGGAGCGCCTTGATGATCACCTGGATCCAGTCCGGGTAGACGGTGATCGGGTAGAACGTCGCCGAGAGCAGGAACATCGGAAGCAGGATGAATTTGATCCAGTCCATCTGCTGGAACGTCTTCATGTAGCTCGTGATGCCCATCCCGAAGCTCGCGAACCCGAACGCGATCAGCAGCACCGCGGGAAGCGCGAGCAGCGCCCACCAGGACAGGTTCAGGCCGAGCGCCTGCATCACCAGCATGAAGCCGAGCGCGTACAGCGCGCCGCGCGCGAGGGCGAGCAGGATCTCGCCGAGCGCCACGTCCAGCGGGCCGAGCGAGGTGGACAGCATCCCCTCGTACAGCTTCGCGAAGTGCATCTTGAAGAAGACGTTCCAGGTGGAGTCGTACACCGCCCCGTTCATCGCGGCCGTCGCCAGCAACGCCGGGGCGATGAACGCCGCGTACGGGACCTGCTGGCCGCTCGCCGTCGTCACCTCGCCGACCAGCTTGCCGAAGCCGATCCCGAGTGAGAGCAGGTAGAAGATCGGCTCGAAGAAGCCGGAGACGATCACCAGCCAGTTGGTGCTGCGGGTCGCCGACCAGCCGCGCTGCATCACCGACCGCGCGTTGCCCGCGTAGAGCGCGCGCAGCGGCCGGGACCGGGTCACGGACGCGGTCAGCCGCTCGTCCGTCGTCGTCACTTGTTCAGCCTCCTCGCCGCGGTCCGGCGCGCCAGCAGCCAGAACACCACGAACAGCGCCGCCAGGTAGATCACGTGCACGACGGTCAGCCAGAGCGGCTCCTCCGCACCGTACGCGAAGACGCGCGAGAGCTCCGTGGAGTGCCACAGCGGCGAGATCCAGCCGATCCACTGCAGGAACCACGGCATCGAGGACAGCGGGAAGAATGTTCCGGAGAACAGGGTCATCGGCAGCAGGACGAACCGCATCAGCATCGCGATCTGGCCGGTGTCCTGCTCCAGCGTCGCCACATATGCCATCACGGGAGCGCCGAACGCGAGCCCGCCGAGCGTGGCGACCAGGATGCTCAGCCACCCCCACGGACCGGGCACCGCACCGAAGAGCAGCATGAAGAGGTAGTAGACGATACTGGTGCCCAGCAGCCGCGCCACCACCGAGATGACGACGCCGTCGATGATCTGGCCCGGCGCGATCGGGGCGGCGTTGATGCCGAAGAAGGTGGGATTCCACTTGAACCCGAGCATGATCGGGTACGTGAACTCCTCGCTCGCGACGGTCACCGCGGCCGTGCACAGCAGCGCCGGCGCGACGAAGGCGAGGTAGCTGACGCCGTTCACCGCGCTCGGTCCGAGGTTCGCGCTGACCAGGCTGCCGAGGCCGACGCCCATCGCGAACAGGTACAGCAGCGGGTTGCCGAACCCCGTGACCAGCAGTGTCTGCAGGTACGAGCGCATCACGCGGAAGCGGTGCTCCGCCACGTACCAGGCGCCGAACCGCCTGGGCCGAACGGCCGCGGCGAGCGCGAGCCGCGCGTCGCCGGCCGGGGTGCCCGCGTCGGTCGCCGCGCTCATTCGATCAGGCTCCGTCCGGTGAGCCGGAGGAACACGTCCTCCAGGCTGGAGCGGCGGACCAGGCTCGTCAGCGGGTGCAGCCCGCGCTCGGTGATCCTGGCGAGCTCCGCCTCCCCGTCGTCGCTGTAGACGAGGATGCGGTCCGGCAGCACCTCGATCCGCTCGCCGATGCCCTCCAGCCGCTCGGCCACCTCCACGTTCTTCTCCGAGCCGAAGCGCACCTCCAGCACCTCGCGCGTCGAGTACTCGCGGATCAGCGCGGCGGGCGAGCCCTCCGCCATGATCGTGCCCTTGTCGACGACCACCAGCCGGTCGCACAGCTGCTCTGCCTCGTCCATGTAGTGCGTGGTGAGCACGAGCGTGGTTCCCTGCTCCTTGAGCCGGAACAGCCGGTCCCAGAGGATGTGCCGCGCCTGCGGGTCGAGACCCGTCGTCGGCTCGTCGAGCAGCAGGATGCGCGGGTCGTTGATCAGGGCGCGCGCGATGGTCAGCCGGCGCTTCATGCCGCCGGAGAGGTCGTCGACCTTGGCCTTCGCCTTGTCCTCCAGCTGCGCGAACGCGAGCAGCTCGTCCGCGCGCTTGCGAACGCGGGCCGACGGCAGCCCGAAGTAGCGTCCGTACACGACCAGGTTCTCGCGCACGCGGAGCTCGGTGTCCAGGTTGTCCGCCTGCGGGACGACGCCGAGCTGCGAGCGGATCTCCGGGCCGTAGCGGTCGGGGTCGAGCCCCAGGATGCTGAGCTCGCCCGCGGTGCGCGTGGAGACGGCGCCGATCATCCGCATGGTCGTCGACTTGCCTGCGCCGTTCGGCCCGAGCAGCCCGAACGACTCCCCCGCCTCGACCTCGAAGCTGATGCCGTCGACAGCGGGGAAGTCCTTGTACTTCTTGACGAGCTGGGAGGCGGTGATGACGGACGTCGGCATAGTTCAGCACTGTAGCCGCGACCGCCGACGCCCGACAGGCGTGACCGCTGAGGGGCGCCGGTGTCAGCAAACAGGCAGCGCACAGGAAGTACGGTCGGAGTAGCAGCTCGCATCCCCGAAACAGGCGAAACGGAACCCATGAGCACCGACACCACCGCAGCCCCTCGACGCCGCTCCCCCTTCTCCCGGCGCGGCGAGCAGACCGGACCCCGCGCCCGCTTCTCGCAGCTCCTCCCCTACCTGCTCGAGCACCGCGGCGTGCTCGCGTTCGTCGTCGTGCTGAGCGTGCTCGGCGCCGCGGCGAGCCTCGCGCAGCCGCTGCTGGTCAGCCAGGTGATCGACATCGTCGGGAAGGGCGAGCCGCTCGGCGCGCTGGTCTGGGGCCTGGTCGCGCTCGTCGTCGTCTCCGGCCTGATCTCCGGCTACCAGCACTACCTGCTGCAGCGCACCGGCGAGGGCGTCGTGCTGTCCTCCCGCCGCAAGCTGGTGGGCAGGATGCTGCGGCTGCCGATCAGCGAGTTCGACACCCGCCGCACCGGCGACCTGGTCTCGCGCGTCGGCTCGGACACCACGCTGCTGCGCGCCGTGCTGACGCAGGGTCTCGTCGAGGCGATCGGCGGGGCGCTGACGTTCGTCGGAGCGCTCATCGCGATGCTCATCATCGACCCGGTGCTGCTCGGCCTGACCGTGCTCGTGGTCGCCGTCTCGATCGTCGTCGTCACGGCGCTCTCCGGCCGCATCCGGGTCGCCAGCCAGAAGGCGCAGACCAAGGTCGGCGACCTCGCCGCCGCCGTCGAGCGCGCGATCAGCTCGGTGCGCACCATCCGCGCGGCGGGTGCGACCGAGCGCGAGATCGCCGCGGTCGACACGGACGCGACGGGCGCGTGGAAGATGGGCATCCAGGTCGCGAAGATCTCGGCGCTCGTCGTCCCGGTCGCCGGGATCGCGATGCAGGTGTCGTTCCTGGTGGTGCTCGGCGTCGGCGGCTTCCGCGTCGCCAGCGGCGCGATCACCGTGGCGAACCTCGTGGCGTTCATCCTCTTCCTGTTCATGATGATCCTGCCGCTCGGCCAGGCGTTCGGCGCGATCGCCGCCGTCAATTCGGCGCTCGGAGCGCTCGGCCGCATCCAGGAGATCCTGGACCTGCCCACCGAGGACCAGCACGACCGCGAGATCGCCCCGCTCGGGATGATGGTCGGCCCGGCGAACGCGGGGCTCGCCCCGGAGGCGCCCGCGATCGAGTTCGCGGACGTGCACTTCTCCTACCCGTCGTCGCCTGCGGTCGAGGAGCCCTCCACCGTGGCGGAGCCGCCGGCGGACTCGGGCGGGATCGCGCTGGGCGCGCTCGGCGGCGCCGACGTCGTCGCGGAGGCCGAGGCGGCGGCGGGGGTCGGCGGCGACACGACGACCGTCCGGCACGGCGGGGTCCTGCACGGTGTCAGCTTCGCGGTCCCGCGCGGCAAGCGGACCGCGCTGGTCGGACCGTCGGGCGCGGGCAAGTCGACCATCCTCGCGCTCATCGAGCGGTTCTACGACCCGCAGGCGGGCGAGGTGCGCTTCGGCGGGATGGACGTGCGGCGCCTGGATCGCGTCGACCTGCGCGCGCAGATCGGCTACGTGGAGCAGGACGCGCCCGTGCTCGCCGGCTCGCTGCGCGACAACCTGACCCTGGCCGCACCGGACGCGACTGACGCCGCGTGCATCGACGTGCTGCACGCGGTGAACCTGACCGAGGTGCTGGAGCGCGACGAGCTCGGCCTCGGTGCTCCCGTTGGCGAGGACGGCATCATGCTCTCCGGCGGCGAGCGCCAGCGCCTGGCGATCGCGCGTGCGCTGCTGGCCGCGCCGCCCGTCCTGCTGCTGGACGAGTCGACGTCCAGCCTCGACGGCCGCAACGAGCAGCTGATGCGCGAGGCCATCGACGCGGTGGCCGAGGACCGCACGATGCTGGTGATCGCGCACCGGCTGTCCACGGTCGTGGACAGCGACCAGATCGTGGTGCTCGACCACGGCCGCGTCGTCGGCGTCGGGACGCACTCCGAGCTGGTCGCCTCCACGCCGCTCTACCGCGACCTCGCCAAGCACCAGCTGCTGGTCTGACGCGCCGGGCGCCCGTGCGGGGCGTCGACCGGTCGCGACACGCCGCTTCGCGGCCGCCCACGCGGCGCGTCGTGACCGGTCAGCCCCGTGACGGCACGACGGGCTCGAAGCGGTGGACGACCTCGAAGCGCTCGAACAGGATGTCGGCGTCCTCGCTCCACGGGATGCCGAGGTGCGCGCATCGGCGCGTCCAATAGCGGCGGTGCTCGCGGATCCAGGACTCGCGGCTGCGGTCGTCCTCGCCCTCGTCGAACGCGAACGCCTCGTCCACAGAGAGGAAGGGACCGATCCGCGTCTCGCTCGTGCGCAGGATCGCCCGCGGAGCCCCGGCCGCGTCGGTCACGATCCAGTGGTCGCCGACGCGCACGACGTCCTGGCCCTCCGCGGCGAACTCGGCGAGCAGCGTGGAGGTCGCGCATTTGCGGCCGTCGAGGACGAGCCCGAGCAGCTGGTCGGCCAGCACGGGGGTATCGCCGAACGGGCCGACCTCGGGCAGCTCCGCCGGGGCCGACGGGTTCGTGTGCCGGTAGGCGTCCCAGAACTCGACAACCTCGACGCTCGCCCGCTGATCCATGCACCCAGCCTCCCCCACCACGCCCGCGATTCGTCACGAATCCCCGCGATTCGTCACGAACGGGCGCGATTCGTGACGAATCGCGCTCCGGAAATGCCGCGGGCGGGCAACGGCTCCCTGTGCGGCCGCGGTGCGTCCCCGGTCAGGCGCGGCGGTGGTATCGGGGCGCGGGGAGCGCGGCGCGCAGGGCGGGCGGGCCGCGGGGGCCGAAATGGTCGTAG
>NZ_JBQCGZ010000120.1:0-11678 GCF_051955155.1 Leifsonia sp. | reverse complement strand
GGAGGTGCTCGAGGTGGGAAAGCAGGCGGGCGTGCGATTCCGGCGGCTGGTGCGGGGATTCGTGCGATCCCTGTAGGGGGGGGGCGGGGGGCCCGGGGCGGGGGGGGGGGGGGGGGGGGGGGGGGGGGCGGGGGGCCGGCGCCCCCCCCCCCCCGCGGCGGTCGGGTCGGTCACGTCTGTCACCGGACCCGTCGGTTCAGACCGTCGGCGCGGCCGGCGGCGGGGTCGGTGCGCGGGGCGCGGCCGGTGCGGCCGCCGCCGGAGCCGCCGGTGCGGCGTGGGCGCCCGCGCTCGCCTGACGGCCGAGCGCGACGGACTTGAGGTGGGCGAACTCGTCCGGCGTGATGGTGCCGGAGTCGAGCAGAGCCTTGGCCTTGGCGATCTCGTCGGCCGGGGACGAGGAGGCGACCTCGCGGATGTACGAGTCGGTCGCCTGCTGCACCTGGCGGGCCTCCTTCTGGCTGCGCTCGGCCATCCCGGGCCCGCGCGCGATCAGGTAGACCAGCGCGGTGAGGAACGGCACGAAGATCAGGAAGATGATCCACAGCGCCTTCCACCAGCCGTTGAGCTTGTGATCGCGGAACAGGTCGCTGATGATCGCGAACAGCGCGAACAGGTAGGCGATGAACGCGAAGCTCCAGAAGAAGAGCCAGATGATGTTCCAGAAGTTGTTCCAGAAGTCCATGAGTCGTTACCCCTCCTCCCGGCTCGCTCCGAGCCTGGGTGTGCGCTGAGAGTAACGCCGCCGCGCGAAGTGCGTCTAGAGGGCTGTTTCGGCGAGAGCGAGCCACTGCGGTGACGGTCGCGGCGGCCCGGTCTAGACGCGCGCGCGGCCGCCCCGTTACGGTGGCCACACATTCGTATCCGCGAGCGGAGGTACGGCGCTGTGGCCAGAGAATTCCAGGGGAAGATCGAACTCGACGTAAGGGATTCGGTGTCCGATTGGGACGCCTTCCTGCCGCCGGAACCACCCGAGGGTGCGCCCAACGTCCTCCTTGTGCTGTACGACGACACCGGCCAGGCGGCGTGGTCGCCGTACGGCGGGCGCATCCAGATGCCGACGATGGAGCGGCTGGCGGCGCAGGGCCTCACCTACACGCAGTGGCACACCACGGCGCTCTGCTCGCCGACACGGTCCACGCTGCTGACCGGCCGCAACCATCACTCGAACGGGTTCGCGACGATCTCGGAGTCGTCCACCGGCTTCCCCGGCTACAACTCGCACATCCCGGCGAGCAACGCAACGATGGCGAACCTGCTGCGCGACGCCGGCTGGGCCACGTTCTGGGTGGGCAAGAACCACAACGTGCCGATCGACGAGTGGACGGCAGGGGCGTCCAAGAAGAACTGGCCGCTCGCGCAGGGCTTCGATCGGTTCTACGGCTTCATCGGCGGCGAGACCAACAACTGGTACCCGTCGCTGGCGGAGGACAACCACTACATCGAGCAGCCGTACCTGCCGGAGGACGGCTACCACCTGTCCAAGGACCTCGCCGATCAGGCGCTGAAGATGCTCCGCGACGTCAAGCAGACCGAGCCGGACAAGCCCTGGTACCTGTGGTTCTGCCCCGGGGCCAACCACGCGCCGCACCACGCGCCGCAGGAGTACATCGAGAAGTACAAGGGCGTCTTCGACGACGGCTACGAGGCCTACCGGGAGTGGGTGCTCCCACGGATGATCGAGAAGGGCATTCTGCCGGAGGGCACGGAGCTCACCGACATCAACCCGATGCCGCCGGGGACGTTCTCGGAGACCGACGAGGTGCGGCCGTGGGCGGAGCTGTCGGATGCGGAGAAGGCGATGTTCAGCCGGATGGCCGAGGTCTACGCCGGCTTCTCCGAGTACACGGACGCGCAGGTCGGCCGCATCATCGACTACCTTGAGGAGTCCGGCCAGCTGGAGAACACGCTCGTCATCTACTGCGCGGACAACGGCGCCTCCGGCGAGGGCAGCCCGAACGGGTCGGTCAACGAGGGAAAAGTGTTCGGCGGCTACCCCGACGACGTCCAGGAGAACCTGACGATGGTCGACAAACTCGGCTCTCCCGACACCTACAACCACTACCCGACGGGATGGGCGGCCGCCTTCTCCACGCCGTACCGGATGTTCAAGCGCTACGTCTACCAGGGCGGCGTCTGCGACCCGCTGGTGATCTCCTGGCCGAAGGGCATCGCGGCGCGCGGCGAGACGCGCAACCAGTACCACCACTCCACCGACATCGTCGCGACCATCCTCGACGTCTGCGGCGTGGAGCTGCCGTCGACCTACGCCGGGGTCGAGCAGCGTCCGCTGGATGGCGTGCCGATGACCTACAGCTTCGGCTCAGACGGCCCGACGACGAAGGAGACTCAGTATTTCGAGATGTTCGGCAATCGCGGCATCTGGCATCAGGGCTGGAAGGCGGTCACCGAGCACGGTCCCATCAGCGGTCGTGGCGACTTCGGGAGCGACACGTGGCAGCTCTTCCACACCGACGTCGACCGCTCGGAGGCGCACGACCTCGCCGCGGAGCATCCGGACAAGGTGCAGGAGCTCACGACGCTCTGGATGGAGGAGGCGAAGCGGAACGACGTGCTTCCTCTGAACGACCTGCAGGTCATCGGGAATCCGAAGGACTTCGAGACGTTCGTCAGCATGGAGTTCAAGGTCCCCGTCCCGGAGAGCGGGCAGTACACGTACTACCCGGGCACGAGCGAAATCCCGGAGCGCTCGGCCGCGAACACCCACGGCGTCTCGTACAAGATCCTCGCGGAGGTGGAGACGACGGCCGATACCGAGGGCGTCATCTTCGCACACGGCTCCCGGTTCGGCGGGCACACCCTGTTCGTGAAGGACGGGAAGCTGACCTACGTCTACAACTTCCTCGGCATCCCGCCCGAGAACGTCATCTCGGCGCCGGTACCCGGGCCGGGCAAGCACGTACTCGGGGTCTCCTTCACGAAGGAGAAGGTCGGCCAGTACCACGAGAGCATCGGACCGCTCGCGCTCTACATCGACGACGAAAAGGTCGCCGAGCAGGAGATCCGCACGGTGCTCGGCCACTTCTCGCTGTGCGGCGAGGGCCTGTGCATCGGCTACGACTCGGGTGATGCCGTCTCGAAGCAGTATGCGGGCTCCCGGTTCGAGTACACCGGCGGGGAGATCGTGAAGGTCGTCTTCGACATCGCCGACGACGCCTACGTGGATGTGGAGGCGCACCTCGCGGCCGCGATGGCCAGGGACTAGGAGGTGACGTCCGCGCCGCCGGCGCCCCGCCGCGCGTGGCTGCTGCCGACGCTGGCGGGGTACCGGCGCGCCTGGCTCCGCCCGGACATCCTGGCCGGCCTCTCGGCGGGTGCGGTCGTCGTGCCGCAGGCGATGGCGTACGCGACCATCGCGAACCTGCCGGTGGAGGCCGGCCTCTACACGGCGATCGTGCCGATGGCGGTGTACGCGCTGCTCGGCGGCTCCCGCGCGATGAGCGTGTCCACCACCTCCACGATCGCCACGCTCACGGCGACGACGTTCGTCTCCGCCGGCGTGGTCGCAAACTCCGACCAGATCCCGCGCGACCTGGTGACGCTCACCCTGCTGGTCGGCGTCGCGCTGCTGGTCGCGCGGCTGATGCGGCTCGGGTCCCTCGTCGAGATCATCAACAAGCCGACGCTGCTCGGCATCCAGATCGGCGTCGGGGCGACCGTCGCTGTCGGTCAGCTGCCCAAGCTGCTCGGCGAGACGAGCGCACCGACCGGCGGCGGCTTCGTGCACAGCGTGAACGCCGTGATCGCGGCCGTCCCGCAGGCGAACCCGGTCACGGCGATCCTCTCGGCGGTGTCGGTCACCGCGCTGTTCCTGTTCAAACGGTTCCTGCCGCGCGTGCCCGGCCCGCTGATCGTCGTCGCGGCCGGCATCCTGCTGGTCGCGTTCGGCGGGCTGCGGGATGCCGGGGTCGAGCTGATCACGCCGGTCACCCGCGCGTTCCCGCTGCCGACCCTGCCGTCGCTGCAGCACGTGTTCCAGCTGATCCCCGGGGCGCTGGCGATCGCCGTGATGGCGTTCCTCGAATCCGCGGCCGTCGCGCGCGGGATCCGCGACCTCGACGATCCGCGCATCGACAGCAACCGCGAGCTGTTCGCCACGGCGGCCGCGAACGTCGTCGGCGGCTGGTTCCAGACGCTCCCGGCCGCCGGCGGCTTCTCGCAGAGCGCGGTCAACAAGGCGGCGGGGGCGCGCTCGCAGCTCGCCGCGCTGGTGACGGTCGCCCTCGCGCTCCTGATCGGGCTCTTCCTCGGGCCGGTGATCAGCCTGCTGCCGCAGGCGACGCTCGCCGCACTCGTCTTCGTCGCGGTCTTCGGGCTCGTGGACGTGAAGGACCTCGTCCTGCTCTGGCGGATCAGCAGGCGGGACTTCGCGGTCGCGATGGTCACCACCGTGATCGGGCTGACGGCGGGACTGCTCGCGGCCGTCGGCGTGGGCGTGCTCTTCACCCTGATCCTGGTGCTGAACGCCCTGAACAAGCCGCGGGTCAGGGCAGAGGGGGCGGCCGACGGCGCCCTGACCGTCGTGCTGCTCGGTCCGCTCTACACGGCGAACGTGCTCGCGACCGAGCAGTCGGTGCTCGACGCGGCGGACGCCGCGCGGGCGGACGGCGCGCTCACCGAGCTGACGCTGGACTGCTCGACGCTGCAGGACATCTCGATCACCGTGATCCTCGCCCTGCGCGACCTCGACCGCGAACTCGCCGGGCGCGGGATCCGGCTGCGCGTGCGCGGGCTCCCGGAGCCGGCGACGGCGATCGCCGAGCGCACCTCGTGGTTCCGATCGCTGCGCGACGACGGCCGCGTCGACTGACGCGCTGCGCCCTCAGCGCCCGGCCCAGCGCAGCACGCGGAGCGCACGCAGCGTGTTCCAGCGGCTGGGCTCGCCCTCCCGCTCCATCGTGACCAGCGTCTCCCCGGGATGGACGCGGTCCAGCCGCCAGCGGCCGTCCGTCCCGCGCGCCGCCGCAACGGCGTCGAGCGCCTCGTCGAGCCGGGCGTCCGGCCGCACGCCCGCCGCGCGCAGGTGGTCGAGGCCGCGCAGCACGTCGTACCGCCAGTACGGCGGGAAGGCGGCGGCCGACCAGGACGCGTCGATGAGCGCCCCGTCGCGCTTCCTGCGCAGCAGTCCCCGCTCCAGAAGGTATCCATGGCCGCGGTCGATCGCGGCGGCCACCTCGGTCGGGCCGCCCGCGTCCCGGTACGCCGTCAGCCCCTCCAGCGCGCAGATCGTGCTGTGGAACGAGCCGGGGTCGGCCCGGGTCTGCGCGTAGCAGTTCCAGCCGCCGTCGTCCTGCTGCTCCGCGATCAGCCGCTCGACGATGAGCTCGCTCGGATGGCCGAACGCGCTGCCGGCGACGAGAACGCGCCCGTTGATGCACGGCTCCACCTCGCCGTCGAAGAAGGGATGGTGCCACCACTGCGCGCCCCAGTCCACGTGCGCGACCACGCGGTCGACCGCCGCGGCGGTGCGCGGGCCCCGCGCGCCGAGCAGCGCGAGCAGCAGCAGCGCGTCGTCGACCCCGACCCAGTCGCGCTGCGTCCACACGCCGTGGCCCCAGGTGCCGTCCTCGTGCTGGAGGTCGAGCAGCCGCGCGCCCCAGCCCTCAGACTCCACGAGCGCCCGGTCGGCCGCCGCGCCCTCCGCGTCGTTCAGCAGGTCCAGGCGGGTCTGCCACCGGATCGCCGGGTCGCCGTCGAGGAGCCACGCGGTCACGTCCACGCGGGCAGGCTACTACGCGAACGACTGCGTGCCCACCACGTTCAGCAGCGCCAGCTTCTCCGCCGCCTCGGTGCGCGGTGGTGCGGTCAGCACCAGCAGGCACAGCGACTGGTCCTCGGTGAACAGCGCCTGGCAGTCCAGCTCGATCGCGCCGAGCTCGGGATGCAGCAGGACCTTGTGGTCCTCGAACCGGCGCGCGACCTCGTGCCGCTCCCAGAGCTCCGCGAACTCGGCGCTCTCGGCCAGTAGCGCCCGCACCAGCTCGCCGGCGCGCGAGCGCGGGCCGAGCGCGCCGTAGGCGTCGCGGAGCGACGCGACCTGGGCGCGGCTCTGCCGGTCCCTGTCGTCCTCCGGGTACATCGCGCGCGCGGATTCGGGATGGGCGAACCAGCGGTAGTACTCGCTGCGCTCGAGCCCGGTGTACCCGGAGCGGTCGCCGAGCAGGGCGACGGCCATCCGGTTCTGCACCAGCGTCTCGCCGAGCGCGGAGAGCACCAGCGCCGGGGTGTCGTCCAGCCGGTCGAGCACCCGCTGCAGCGCGGGCGGGACGTGCGAGCCGCCGCCGAACCGGTCCGGCGTGTTGTGGCCGGCGATCCGGAACAGGTAGTCGCGCTCGTCGGCGGACAGGCGCAGCGCGCGGGCGAGAGAGGAGAGCATCTGGTCGCTCGGCTGCGGTCCGCGCTGCTGCTCCAGCCGCGTGTAGTAGTCGGCCGACATCGCCGCGAGCATCGCGACCTCCTCGCGGCGCAGGCCGGGAGCACGGCGGCGCGCCCCCGCGGGCAGCCCGACGTCGTCCGGCTGCAGCGCCTCCCGGTGCCGGCGGAGGAAGTCTGCGAGGGCTGCACGATCCATCCCTCCATGATGCGGGAGCCGACGCCGCGGAACCAGGGATCGCGGATCCCCCGATGAGCGCTCCACTGCCTCCGCTCGCCCGCTCGCCGCACAGTGGAGGCATGAACATCACAGGGAACACCATCTTCATCCCCGGCGCGACCAGCGGCATCGGGCTCGCGCTCGCCGTCGCTCTCCACGAACGCGGCAACACGGTCGTGGTCGGCGGCCGCCGCACCGAGCTGCTCGAGCGGATCGCCGCCGAGCACCCCGGCATCGACACGGTCCGCATCGACACGGCGGACGCGGACAGCATCCGCGACGCCGCCGCCCGTGTGCTGGAGGCGCACCCCGACCTGAACGTCCTCATCGCGATGGCCGGCATCATGCGCGTCGAGGACTGGCACACGCCGGAGGGCTTCCTCGCGTCGGCCGAGGCCGTCGTCACGACCAACGTGCTCGGCCCGATCCGCCTGATCGGTGCGTTCATCGAGCACCTGCGCAGCAGGCAGGACGCGACGATCGTCACGGTGTCCTCCGGCCTGGCGTTCACGCCGCTCGCGGCGACGCCGAGCTACAACGCCAGCAAGGCGGCCATCCACATGCTGAGCGAGAGCATCCGGCTCCAGCTGCAGGACACCAGCGTGTCCGTCGTCGAGCTGGTGCCGCCAGCGGTCCGCACCTCGCTGCTGCCCGGCCAGGAGACCAGCGAGTTCGCGATGCCGCTCGATGAGTTCGTCGCGGAGGTCGTCGGCCTCATCGAGACCCAGCCGGACGCGAAGGAGCTGCAGGTCGAGCGCGTGAAGTTCCTGCGCTACGGCGAGGTCCGCGGCGACTATGACCAGGTGGTCGCCGTGCTGAACGCCTCCGACCCGCACGGCAAGGAGGCGGTCGCCTAGCGACCGCCCAGCGGTCGCCGGTCAGCGGGCGACGTCGAGGCCGAGCCAGGAGGCGAGGGCGCCGATCTCCGCCTCCACCGCGTCCCGGACCTCCGTGCCGAATGGCTCGTCCTCGTGCACGGCGCTCACGCGGAGAACGCCCGCCTTCCGGTCGACGGCCGCGTCCAGCTTCCCGACCAGCCGGTCGCCGTGCAGGATCGGCAGCGCGAAGTACCCCCAGCGGCGCTGGGCGGCCGGCTTGTACATCTCCAGCAGGTACTCGAAGCCGAACAGCTCCTGCGTGCGCACCCGGTCGTGGATCAGCCGGTCGAACGGCGAGAGCAGCGCCGTCCTGCCGCGGAACGCGGCGCCGACCGCGTCCGGGTCGACGCGCCATTCGAGCGCGCTGCCCTCCACCCGCGCCGGCACGCCCGCCTCGCCCACCTGGACGGGGCGGGCGATACCGAGCGCGCGCAGCCGCAGCGCGTCGCGCCTCGGCGCCGCCTCCGCCTCCGGCACCGGCTCCACGCCGGCCGGGTACACCCGCTCGGCCAGGTCCCAGGTGCGCTGCCGCCCGACGCGCCCGGCGACGGCGACCTCGCCGCGGCCCTGCAGCAGTTCGAGCAGGCGCGTGACGTTCTGGTTGTGCGTCCAGCCCGTCGACACCCACGGCACGCTCGCGGTGTCCGGGATGTCCTTGGACAGCAGCGGGCCCTCCGCGCGCAGCCGAGCGAGCACGTCGGCACGGAAAGCGGCGTTCGCCTGCAGCCACTGCGACCACGCGGGGACCGCGTCCGGCCAGCGCGACATCCTGTCCAGGTGCAGCGGCAGGTCGGACACCGGGCGCAGCATCGCGAAGGGCGGTGTCAGCGGGTCGTCCATCGCCTTCACCTCGTAGAGCAGGCGGTCGTCCTCCGTCGCGCTCCGCAGCTGCTCCGGCCGGTAGGCCGCGCCGAGCCGGGTGTAGGCGATCAGGTCGGCGCTCGGTGCGATCGCGGCCGTGGGGTCCAGCTGCAGGAAGGTCAGCCGTTCGACGAGCGGGACCAGCGCGTCCGGCCGGTCAGCGTCGAGCCGCTGCGCCCGGATCGCGATCCTGCGCGCCTCGTCCCTCTCCAGCGTCAGCGTCATGCGCCAACGCTAGCGCCCGCCGCCGACGCCGCAGCAGGAGCACGCGCACCAGGACGGGGCCGACGGAGATCACGACGATCCCGATCAGTACCAGGTCGAGGTAGCGCGAGACGAAATCGGCGACGCCCGGGATGTGGCCGAGGCCGTAGCCGATCAGCACGACGGCGGCCGCCCAGACTGCCGCGCCGATCACGTTGAACAGGCTGAACACCGCCCAGCGCATCCGGCCGACGCCCGCCGCGACCGGCGCGAACGTGCGCACGACGGGGACGAACCGGGCGACGACCACCGCCGCCGACCCGAAACGGTCGAAGAAGCCCTGCGTGCGTGCGACGCTCTCCCTGCTGAACAGCCCGGACTCGCGTCGCTCGAACACGGCGGGCCCGGTCCGCCTGCCGATCAGGTAGCCGGCCTCGCCTCCCACGATCGCGGCGACGGCCACGCTCACGATCACCAGCCACAGCGGCTGGGCGATGCGCCCGGTGAGGGTGAGCACGCCGGCGAAGAAGAGCAGGGTGTCGCCGGGCAGGAAGAAGCCGAGCAGCAGCCCGGTCTCGGCGAAGACGATCGCGCAGATGCCGAGGAGCGCCCACGGGCCCGCGGCCTGGATGATGCCCTGCGGGTCGAGAAGTCCGGCGTGCAGGAGGCTGGCGGCTGTCGTGCTGGCGATCGTCGGCATGACAGCAGCTAAGCGGGCACCGTCCCAGAAACGTCCAAGATCCGCTCGGCGAGCAGGTCCCCGACGAGCGGACCCAGCGTCAGCCCGCCCGCGCCGAAGCCCGCGTTGACCCAGATCCCCCGGTGATCGGGGAGCGGACCGACAGTCGGCAGATCGCCCTCGGGGAGCGGCCGGAGGCCCACCCGCGTCTCGATGACGGTCGCGTCGGCGAGCCCGGGCGCGACGGCGAGCGCGTCGTCGAGCACCTGGCGCGCGCCGGCCGCGGTGACCCGCGGGTCGAAGCCGGATCCGGTCTCGCGCGTCGCGCCCACCACCACCCGCGCGTCGTCGAAGCAGACGAGGTAGTTCGGGGCGACGGGATGCACGGACGGCCACGCGCGGGTGTCCGCCTGCACGCGCAGGTGCGTGATCTGCCCGCGCTGCGGTTGGACGGGCACCCGCTCGCCGAGCCGCTCCAGCACCGTGTCCGTCCAGGCGCCGGCGGCGACGACCACCGCGTCGGCCGCCAGCTCGCGCTCCTCGACGCGGGCGATGCCGTCCGCGCCGAGCAGCACCCGGCCCTCGATGCTCTCCGCGCCGTACGCGTGCGCGCCGGCGAGCAGCCCGGCGCGCAGCGCCCGCCCGTCCACGCGGGCGCCGCCGGCGATGCGGAGGGCGTGCAGCCCGTCCGCGAGCGGCGGGAACAGCTCCCGCGCGGCGGCGGAGCCGATCCTCTCCACCGCGCCCATGGTCGCCGCTCCCGCGCGGCGCGCCTCGACGCGCGCCTGCACCTCGTCCACCACGGACTCGTCGCGGTTGACGATGAGCGCGCCGGAGCGCCGGAAGCCGATGTCGTCGACGCCCGCCTCCCGCAACCGCTCGATCAGCTCGGGGTAGTAGTCGGCGCTGGCGGCGTAGAGCTCGTAGAAGTCGCCGTCGCTGCGGGTGCTCCACGGCTGGATGATGCCGGCGCCCGCGTCCGTCGCCCGGCCCGGGAGCCCGGCGTCCACGATCGTCACGGCCGCGCCCCTGCGGGCCAGCGCGAAGGCGGTCGCCGCGCCCGCCACGCCGCTGCCGACGACGACGACGCGCGCGGCCGTCACCGGGACGCCGCCTCGGCCAGGATCGCGCCGAGCTCGGCCGGCCGGGTGAGCATCGGCCAGTGGCCGGTCGGCAGTTCCACCACCTCCCAGTCCGCCAGCTCGCCGAGCTCCTTGCAGAAGTCCTCGCCCGCGGCCACCCAGCGCCGCAGGTCCGCACCCGTGAACTCGCACGCGACCACCGTGGCCGGCACCTGCCTGCGCCGCTCGTCGCGGAGCTCGATCGCGCCGGTGACGACGCCGCCCGGCTCGGCCACGGCATCCCTGCGCATCGCCTCGCGCTGCTCGTCGGTGAGGTCCATCAGATCGGCGTCCTCGAAGTCGTCCCAGTCCGGGAGCGGGACGACGCCGTCCACGGGTTCCAGCCCGGACGGCACGACGCCGCCGGGGGAGAGCGGTGCGGAGTCGACGAAGACGATCCGCGAGACGCGGTCGGGCCGCGCGTCCAGCACGCCGTCCGCGAGCGGGCCGCCCGCCGAGTGCCCGACGAGCACCACGTCGCGCTCGGCCGGATCGCCGATCCCGTCGACGGCCGCGACGATCGCGGCGATCTGCGCCGGCACGTCCTCGCCGGTCCTGGTCACGGGATGCGCGTGGTGCCCCGCCGCCTCGAGCGCCGGCACCACCCCCTGCCAGACGTTCGCGGTGAGCCAGTAGCCGGGGACGAGCACGATCTCCATGCCCGCGAGGGTACACCGGACCGAAGGCGTCCTTGCCAGCGCCAGACGGCCGGGTCTACCCTGTGCCGCGGGAGGGAGCTCGCATGAAGGGCAGCTTCAGCTAGGCCGGTCATGAGTCGCAGCTCGGGGACGCTCGACTCGCCACGCCGTTCGCACGGCGCGCGATCCGTGCTGGGCGCGACGGCCTCGATCGTGGTCGCGCTCCTGGCGGTCGGCGGAACCATCGTCTCGCCCGCGGTCGCGGTGCCGGGAAGTCCCGGTATTCCTCAGGCCGGCGCCACCGACGTCTTCTACGAGAACTTCCAGAACCAGACCGCCACGAACGGCATCCGCATCGGCCAGTACACCGGCGGTCCTGCCGCGAACAACTCGACCTACGTGACCAGTCCGAACTGGGCTCCGCCCGCCGGCCAGTGCAACGGCTGGATCCTGCGGTCGAGCACGCCGCGCAACGCGACCGTGACCAACGTGGACTCGGGGTGCGACGCCACTGCGTGGTCGTTCCTGCAGGGGATGGCGACCGCCATCGGGCTCTACCGCGGCGAGGCGCTCGCGACGGCGCAGACCAACCAGATCCTCTCCGCGTACACCAATGGCGGAACGAATCCCGGGCCCGGTGTCCAGGTCCAGACGGCGCAGCCGATCACCGCCGGGATCGTCCCC
>NZ_JBQCGZ010000119.1:0-5248 GCF_051955155.1 Leifsonia sp. | reverse complement strand
CATCGGCAACGTCTACCGCGCCGAGCTGCTGTTCCGGGCCAGGCAGAACCCGCACACACCGGGGAAGCAGGTGCCGGAGGACACCGTGCGCGCCCTGTGGCGCGACTGGGTGCACCTGCTGCGGATCGGCGTCGAGACCGGCCAGATGATGACGATGGACGACCTCGACGAGGAGTCCTACCGCCGGGCGATGGCCAAGCGCGAGGACCGGCACTGGGTCTACAAGCGCGAGGGGCTGCCCTGCCGGGTGTGCGGGACGCACATCGTGATGGAGGAGCTGGGCGGCCGCAAGCTGTACTGGTGTCCCAAGGATCAGAAGTAGGAGGACCGCCATGCGGCAGAACCCCAGCTTCACGCTGACCGACCGCGCGGAGATCGAGCGGATCATCCGCGAGAACCCGTGGGGCACCTTCGTGAGCAACGCCTCCACCGGGCTGGTCGCCTCGCACTACCCGGTGATCCTCGACGACACGCGCGAGGAGCTCAGCATCGTCAGCCACGTCGGCCGCCCCGACGAGCAGCTGCACGAGCTCGGCGAGCACGAGCTGCTGGTCATCCTGCAGGGGCCGCACGGCTACATCTCCTCCAGCTGGTACGACGCCGACCCGGCGGTGCCCACCTGGAACTTCGTCGCCGTGCACCTCTCCGGCGTCCCCGAGATCCTGAGCGCCGAGGAGAACCTGCAGGTGCTCGAGAAGCTGGTCGACCATTTCGAGCGCGAGCTGCCGGAGCCGCGGCAGATGCGCGGAACCCTCGCGGACGAGCGCTACGCCGAGCGGATCTCCGCCGGGACCGTCGGGCTCCGGCTCACGCCGACGCGGATCGTCGCCAAGCAGAAGATGAGCCAGAACCGTCCCGACCACATCGTGGACAGCATCCTGGCGGAACTCGGCGGCGATTCGCCGTACGCGAGCGACGCGCTGCTGCGCGAGATGCGCATCGTGCACGACCGGCGCCGCGCCGCGCGATGACCCTGCTGCTGACCGGAGCGCGCATCCCCGGCGGCGGCGCGGTCGAGATCGCGGTCGACGCCGGCCGCATCGTTGGCGTCGGCGAGCGACTGGAGGCGCCCGGCGCCGAGCGTCGCGACCTCGCCGGCCGGTGGGTCGTCCCCGGTCTCTGGGACCAGCACGTCCACTTCACGCAGTGGGCGCAGACCGCGCGCCGCCTGGACGTCTCGCGTGCGACCTCGGCCGCCGAGGCCGCCGCTCTCGTCCGGCAGCGCGCCGAGGCGCAGCCGGGCGACGACGTGCTCGTCGGCTTCGGCTTCCACGACGCGCTCTGGGCCGACGCCCCGTCGCGCCGGCTGCTCGATGAGGCGGCGGGGGAGCGTCCCGTCGTCCTGATGGCGGGCGACCTGCACTGCTCGTGGCTCAACACGGCGGCCGCCCGGCTGTTCGCGCCGGGGTCGGAGGACGCTCTGCTGCGCGAGGACGAGAGCTTCGCCGTCACGAGCAGGCTGACCGCCGCCGACGAGGCGACCCTCGACCGCTGGGCCGCGGACGCGGCGCGCGCCGCGGCCCGGCGCGGCGTCGTCGGCATCGTCGACCTCGAGTACGGCTGGAACATCGACACCTGGTCGCGGCGGCTCGCCGGCGGACGGGGCGACCTCCGGGTGGAGTCCGGCTTCTACCGCGAGGACCTGGAGCGGGCCGTCGGCATGGGCCTGCGCACCGGCGCTCGGATCGAGGGTACGGGCGGGCTGCTCACGGCCGGCCCGTTCAAGGTCATCTCGGACGGCTCGCTCAACACCCGCACCGCGCTGTGCCGCCGGCCCTACCCGGACGGCGGCCACGGCGTCGCGAATCTCTCGCCGCGTGAGCTGATCGAGGGGATGCGGACGGCGGTGAGCGCCGGGATCGAGCCGGCCGTGCATGCGATCGGGGACGAGGCGAACCACCGTGCACTCGACGCGTTCGAGGAACTCGGGGCGGTCGGCCGGATCGAGCACGCCCAGCTCATCGATCCCGACGACGTCGCGCGCTTCGCGCAGCTCGGGGTGACGGCGAGCGTCCAGCCCGAGCACGCGATGGACGACAGGGACGTCGCCGACCGGCTGTGGTCGGGACGGACGGCGGATGCGTTCCCGCTCGCCGCGCTCCTGAACACCGGCGCGCGGCTGGCGTTCGGCTCCGACGCGCCGGTCGCGCCGCTCGACCCGTGGGTCGCGATCTCCGCGGCCGTGTTCCGCAGCAGGGACGACCGCGACCCGTGGCACCCCGAGAGCGCGATCCCGGCGGAGGCGGCGCTCGGCGCCTCCGTCCGCAGCAGGATCGCGGTGGGCGCGCCCGCCGACCTCGCGGTGATCGAGCGCGACCCGCTCACCGCCTCAGCAGCCGAGCTGCGCAGCATGCCGGTCGCGGCGACGCTGCTCGCCGGCCGGTTCACGCACGACGGACTCGGTGACGCGTGACGTCGCCCGACCGGCGGACCCGTCGCCAGCAGCGCACCTGGCGCCGCCAGGCGACGCGCTACGACGAGCAGATCGGCCGCGCCGAGAGCGGCGTCATCGGCACGGCGCGCCGGTGGATCGGTGAGCGCGCGTCCGGACGGACGCTGGAGGTCGCGGTCGGCAGCGGCCGCAGCATCCCGTTCTACCGGGACGATGTCGAGCTGACCGGGATCGACCTCAGCCCGGAGATGCTCGCGATCGCCGACACCCGCGTGGCCGGTCGTGCGCATCCCGTCGACCTGATGATCGGCGACGCGGAGGCGCTGCCCTTCGACGACGCCGAGTTCGACACGGTCGTGTGCGCGCTTGCGCTGTGCAGCATCCCGCGCCCGGCGCTTGCGATCGCGGAGATGAAGCGGGTGCTCCGGCCCGGCGGCACGCTGCTGTTGGCGGACCACGTGCGCAGCACCTGGCCTCCCGTGACGGCCGTGCTGTGGATCGCGGAGCTGTTCACCGTCCCGGTGCAGGGCGAGCACCTCACGCGCAGGCACCTGGCGACGGTCCGCTCCGCCGGCCTCAGCGTCGTCGAGCACGAGCGCCGGTCGTTCGGCATGGTCGAGACCATCCGTGCCCTGAACACGCCGTCGCCCCCGGACGCGGGTCCGGGGGCGACGGTCGAGCGGGGTCCTACTCGCTGATGTGCGCGAACAGGAACCAGCGGTCCTTGTCGAGGCCGCGCGCGATCTCGATCGCGACGTCCTGGCTCGTCTGGTCGAGCTCGTCGAGCTCCTTGACCGCGGTGTTCACGCTCGCGAGCGCCGCGTCGATCTGCGCGATGACCTCGGCGATCGTCTCGTTCGAGCGGCGGAAGCCGGCGGTGAGCTCGCCCGTCGTGGTCTTGGCCGCGACGGTCGCCAGGCGCGCGTCGACCGGGAGGCCGAGGGCGACGATGCGCTCCGCGGCCAGGTCCGCCCACTCCTGGGCGTGCGCGACGATCGTGTCCAGCAGCTCGTGCACGCCGATGAAGTTGGCGCCACGCACGTGCCAGTGCGCCTGCTTTCCGTTGACGACGAGAGCGGTGAGGTCGATGACGACGGGGCTCAGGAACTGAGCGACCCCCGCCGCGACATCCGGGTTCGAAACGCTCTGGGTTGCAGCGATGTCCGTCATGTGAGGCGTCCTTTCTTCTGCCTGCGTCAACGCTACTGCGCCCGCGGAATTCCGCAACGAAGCTGAGGCTGCGCTAACCCGGGGCGGGTTAACCCCCGCATGGTTCGGGGAGGGTGCCGGGTGGGGAGCCGCGGCGGCTCCCGCGAGGCTGGAGGCATGACCCAGACCACTTCTGCCACGCTGGATGCCGTGACCCAGACGACGCCCCCGACGACGCCGCCCGCGCCCGCCGCCCGCACCACGTACGGCTCGCTCTGGCGCGGGGTGCCGCGTGAGCTGGGCTTCCTCCTTCTCACCATGCCGATCGCGATCATCGGGCTGTCCGTGCTGCAGACGATGTTCTGGTTCGGCGTCGGAACGCTCGTGATCTACGTCGGCCTGTTCGTGCTGATCGCCACCTTCTACACCGCGCGCGGCTTCGGGACGCTGGAGCTGGTCCGCCTCGAGTGGGCGGGCCGGCCGCCCGTGACGCGCCCGAAGTGGGAGCGGGGCGACAAGCCGCGCTCGTTCTGGCGGTCCGCGTTCGGGCCGTTCGTCGACGGTCACTACTGGCTGTACCTCCTGCACGGGCTGTTCATCAACCCGGTCGTCAGCATCGTCAGCTGGGCGATCACCATCGCCTGGACCTCCGTTGTCCTCGGCGGCCTGACCTCCTGGATCTGGCGCCCGTTCATCCCGCGCGGCGACCAGGACGTCTTCCTCTCCCGGATCATCGTGGACGCCGTGTTCGGCGTGCACTCGGACTTCGACCCGATCGCCGGCGACCGCATCCTGGAGCTCATCCTCGGCGTGGTCTTCGCGGCCACCCTCCCGTTCGTCACGCACGGTCTGACGTTGATGCACCAGGGCATCGCCCGCGGCCTGCTCGGCTCGTGGCGCTCGGAGGCGCTGCAGCGCGAGGTCGCCGACCTCTCCGCATCCCGCGGCGCCGCGGTCGCCGCGGAGGACCAGGCGCTCCGCCGCCTGGAGCGGGATTTGCACGACGGCCCGCAGCAGCGCCTCATCCGGCTGCAGATGGACATCGCGGCCGCCGAGCGCAAGCTCGCCGACGACCCCGACGCCGCCGCGGCCCTGCTCGCGGAGGCCAAGCAGCAGGCGGGCGACACCCTGCAGGAGCTGCGCGCCCTCTCCCGCGGGTTCGCGCCGCCGCTGCTGCAGGACCGCGGCCTCCTGGCCGCCTCCGAGTCGCTGGCCGCGCGCAGCACGGTGCCGATGAGCGTGGAGTCCTCGCTCGCGCCGGGGGAGCGGTTCAGCCCCGAGATCGAGCGCAACGCCTACTACGTGCTCGCCGAGCTGGCGGCGAACCTCGCCAAGCACTCCGGGGCGACCGCGTCCCGGCTGGTCCTCGACCGTCGGATCGACGCGACCGGCACCGCGTGGCTCGACGTCTGGCTGACCGACAACGGCACCGGCGGCGCGAGCACGCTGCCCGGCCACGGCCTGAGCGGCCTCGCCGAGCGCGTCCACGGCCTGCGCGGCGAGCTCGTCGTCGACAGCCCAGAGGGCGGCCCAACACGGATCGGCGCGCGCATCCCGCTCGCCTGACGGAGCTGCGCCGCCGACCGGTGGCGGGCGCCCCCCCCCCCGGGCGCGCCCGCGGCGGGGGGCCCCGGGGGGGGGGCGAGGGGTGGGGGGGGGGCGCGCCCGCCCCCCCCCCCCCGGGGGGCCCCCGCCCCCCCCCCGTCC
>NZ_JBQCGZ010000118.1:0-41694 GCF_051955155.1 Leifsonia sp. | reverse complement strand
GGCGACCATGTCGTCGATCAGGCGGTGCTCGTAGGTGAGGCCGGCCGCGTCGAACTTCTCCTTGTACTCGGTGTCGAAGACCTCCTGGAACAGGTCCTTGAAGCGGCCGTCGTAGGCCTTCAGGATCGTGTTCTTGGTGGACAGGTAGACCGGGTACTGGCGGTCGAGGCCGTAGTTGAACGAGGCGCGCGCGAAGTCGCGGATGGACTCGTCCTGGTTGTACATGCCCATCGCGACGCCGGCGCCGGGCGCCTGGTAGATCTCGAAGCTCTGCGCCTCGCCGCCGTCGGCCGGCTGGAAGCTCATGGTGAGGGTGCCGGGGCCGTCGAAGGTGAAGTCGGTGGCGCGGTACTGGTCGCCGAAGGCGTGACGGCCGATGACGATCGGCTTGTTCCAGCCGGGGACCAGGCGGGGGATGTTGGAGATGATGATCGGCTCGCGGAAGACGACGCCGCCCAGGATGTTGCGGATGGTGCCGTTCGGGCTCTTCCACATCTTCTTGAGGCCGAACTCCTCCACGCGGGCCTCGTCGGGGGTGATCGTGGCGCACTTGACGCCGACGCCGTGCTTCTGGATGGCGTGGGCCGCGTCGATCGTGATCTGGTCGTCGGTCTCGTCGCGCTTCTGGATGCCGAGGTCGTAGTACTCGAGGTTCACGTCGAGGTACGGGTGGATGAGGGAGTCCTTGATCGCCTGCCAGATGATGCGCGTCATCTCGTCGCCGTCGAGCTCGACGACCGTTCCTTCAACCTTGATCTTGTCCACTGGTTCTCCTGGGTCTCTGCCGTGTTTCAGCCGACGACAGCTTACCGGAGCGCGGCAACTATCTTGACATCGAGACAATTTCGTCCAGGTGACGGTCAGAATCGCCGCGACTATGCCGGGGTCGCCGCCGCACGTTACCCTTTCGATATGGCTGAGTTGAGACTGGAAGAGTTGAGCGCGAAGAACGTCGTCGCAGCGAACGCGCTCACGTTGAAGCCGGGGCAGGAGCAGTTCATCGCTCCGGTGTCCTACTCGGCCGCGGCAGCCGTCGCCGACCCCACCACCTCCTGGCAGCGCGTCGTCCTCGACGGCGACGACGTCGTCGGCTTCATCATGGGCGACTTCGATCCGCACGCCCAGCACGAGGAGTTCCGCGCCATCCTCTGGCGCATCAACGTGGACGCGGACGACCAGGGCCGCGGCATCGGAACGTTCGCGGTGCGCGCGCTGGCGGACGAGGCGCGCAGGCGCGGCCACGACCGCCTGCACGTGATCTGGGAGTCCGGCGAGCTCGGCCCCGAACAGTTCTTCCTGCGCAGCGGCTTCCAGCCGATCGGCGAGACCCAGTACGGCGAGACGATCGGTGCCCTCGACCTCTGACGCGCAGGAGCCGGCCCCCGGCGACGGCACGGACTTCGCCTCGCGCGTGCTCGCGGTCGTGGACTCCATCCCGCCCGGGCGCGTGATGACGTACGGCGACGTCGCGGCGGCCATCGGCTCGCGCGCCGCCCGCATGGTCGGCCAGGTGATGGCGTACTACGGCGGCGAGGTGCCGTGGTGGCGCGTGGTCCGCGCGAGCGGGCACCCGCCCGCCGATCACGAGCACATCGCGCTGCAGTACTACCGCGCGGAGGGCACTCCCCTGCTCGGCGGCGGGACCACGGCCTACCGCGTCGACCTGCGCGCGGCGCGGCACACGCCTTGACAGGACCCACGCGGCGGGGTCATCCCTCAGACCGATGCGGGTCCCAGGTTCATGGTGTTGACTGGCAGAGATCGTCCACCGTCCTCACAGGAGCTTCCGTGCCCCGTTTCCGCCGCGCCGGCCTCGCGCTGACCGTCGTCCCCTTCGCGCTCGCCCTGTCCGGGTGCTCGGTCGTCGGCGCGTTCACCCCTCACGTCGAGCCGGCCATCTACGACTCGGCCAAGGAGTTCAAAGCCGCGGACACCTCCCCCATCGGCTCGCCGACCTTCATCCCGGACGACGCCACCGTCATCCGTGTCGACTACGACACCCAGACCGGCGCCGCGATCATGACCTACACCTCCAAGAAGCTGCTGGTCGACGGCGTCTGCAAGAGCCAGACCACCGCCCCCAAGCCGACCATCGACGACAGCTGGTGGCCGGTCAGCGGCATCCCGTCGACCGCCTCCAAGTGCCCGGACGGCTGGAGCGCCTTCGCCATCGGCTCCCAGGTCTACGCGGCCCGCACGGCCGCGAAGTAACGGCGGCGGACGCGGCGCCGACGGTCCCCGTTCGGAACGATTGCCCAGTGCTCGAACGGGCCAACACGCACCGAACGGGGACACTCACGCGTAGCAGACGTCGATCACGCCGCACCTACTCCGCGTACTCCTTCACGAGATCATCCTGGAAGAAGTCCCGTTCGATCACGAGCGCTCCGGCGACGGCTTTGTCGATCGTCAGGAGGACGCTCTGCGAGGATGCAGACGCCGAGGGATCCCGGAAACTCTGGGGGGCGAAGATCCCCGTGCTCACATCGGAGAGACCGCGGAGGGCATCGACCACGCCTTTCCTGGTCAGATCTCCTGTGTCGCACGCCGCGTCGAGCGCCTGACCGAACACGCTGGCTGTCGCGTAGCCGTAGTTGACGAAGATCGTCGGCAGGCCGTCCGGGAACGCGGCCGTGTAGGCATCAGCGACAGTAGCGGCCTCCTCGGAGCCCTCGGCACC
Source organism: Leifsonia sp. (assembly GCF_051955155.1). Lineage (NCBI taxonomy): Bacteria > Bacillati > Actinomycetota > Actinomycetes > Micrococcales > Microbacteriaceae > Leifsonia > Leifsonia sp. Next base: position 39,014 of record NZ_JBQCGZ010000118.1, on the reverse strand, counting down.
GAACGGGAGGTAGGAGAGAACGACCCGCACCCGGTCGGCGATCTCTCCGCCTGCTGCGGTGTCGAGCAACGCCGGACCGAAGGCCGGTCCCTGGGTGAGCACCGGCACCTTCAGCCCGAGGGCCGCGGTACCGCTGACGATGCCCGCGAGCTGCGGGGGCGTCCCCGAAACGACGATGGCGTCGACCTTCGCGTCGACCAATTGCTGGACCTGCGCACTGTAATCCGTCGCCGTCGGCTCCACCGCGATGTCGACGATCTCCATGCCCTTCTTCTCCGCATAGAACACCGAGCCCTTCAGCGCATTCTCCCCGTAGTCACCAGGGAGGTGCACGTGACCGATCGCGCTGCCCGTGGAGATGGTGCCTTCTTCGGCCAGCGCGCTCAGTCCGTTGATGATGTCGTAGGGATAGATCGTGCCCGTGATCGGGATCGCGTCGTCGCCGAGGAAGTCGCTCGACCACGACGCGACGAAGGTCGGAATGGCCTTGCCGTCGATGTCCTGCTTCAGCGCGTTCACCTGGGGAGAGCCGAGCAGCTGGGTGAAGCCGAGGATGTCCGGCTCGAGCTCGGCGAACTGGGAGACCGCCTTCTGGACATCGTTGCCGTGATCGCGCACCTCGACCTTCACGGTGTATCCGCAGATTCCGCCATCGGCGTTCCGCTGATCGAAGTAGAGCTGATTGCCCTGGGCAAGCGTGGTGCCGAGAGCCGCGTACGGCCCGGTCTGGTCGGTGAGGGCCGCGACCGTCAAGGTGGTGCCGCTGACCCCGAAGTCCGTCTTCACCCCATCGCCGCCGGACGCCGACGAAGAACCTTTCGCGGAACATCCGGACACCAGCGCGGCCGTGGAGACGATGGCGATACCCGCCAGAACCGTCCTCGTGGTTGTCATCGCAGTTTTCCCTTCTTTAGTGATGCTGTTGCGGTGCAGGAATCGACGGCAGAGCCCGAGCAGCGGTGGCGCTCAGAACGCACGGGGCCGAATGACACGTGCCCAGGCCCGCGCGCCCAGCCTGGCGATGCCCGCCGGCTCGACGACGATCAGGACGACCACGAGTACCCCGAAGAGAATCGAGGACACCGTCGCGGCGTCGTAGCCTCCGGAACCTCCGGCCGCCAGCAACCCGGCTCGAGACGCGTAGCTCTCCAGGAGCAGTGGTGTCGCCGTGACGATCACGGCCCCGATCACCGCCCCCGCCACCGACCCGAGACCCCCGATCATCGCCATCAGAAGAAAGCTGATCGACAGCGGCAGTCCGAAGTTCTGCGGTGTCAGGTAGGCATAGGCCAGACCGCTGAGGATGCCGGCGCCGCCCGCGAAGGCCGAAGAGACGACGAAGGCGGCAGCCTTGTGGTGCTGCACATCGATTCCGAGGGCTGCCGCAGCAGCCTGGTTGTCCCTCACCATCGCGAACGCTCGCCCAGGGCGGCGGACCATGATTCCCCTGGCCAGGACCGCGGCGACGATCACCGAGAACAGAGCGAGATACCAGAGGCGTTCCTGTGCCCCGAAGGGAACGCCGACGATGTCGAACGGCGGGGACGCGCCGCTGAGCTGGAAACCGAAGATCTCGAAGGGGACGATTCCGCGCCCGTTGACTCCGCCCGTCACGACCGACAGGTTCTTGAGAAGATGCTGCCGGATGAAGACGAGTCCCAGTGAGGCGACGCCGAGGTAGAGTCCGCGCAGGCGAGCGGCGACAGGACTGAACAGCAACCCGGCGACGGCGGCGAGCGCGACACCGCCGATGGCGGCCGCCACGGACGGCCATCCCGGCCCCTCCGGATCCGCGAGTGCCGCATAGCCATACGCTCCCACCGCGGCGAAGAAGGCGTGCGCCAGCGAGAGCTGGCCTGCCGTGCCGACGAGAAGGGTCAGACCGATCGCCACGACGGCGGCGGCCATCGACCAGGAGCCGATCTTGAGCACCTGCGCGTCCACGTAGAACGGCAGGGCCGCGAGGACCAGAAGCAGAGCGGCGAGCACGGCGCGGCGCAGCCACCCGCCGTTCCGTCGCGAGATCGAGCGGGCGTCAGACACGGATGAGCTCCTTCGTTCCGAAGATGCCTGTGGGGCGTGCGAGCAGGAAGAGGATCATCAGGATGTATGGCGTGACGTCCCCGATTCCGCTTCCGAGGAAGCCGAGGGACGCCTCGTAACTGGTCGCGGCTGTCTGCGCGACGCCGACGATCAGCCCGCCGACGATCGCCCCGACGCTGGAGTCCAAGCCGCCGATGATGACGGCCGGGATCGCGTGGAAGGCCAGGAGGTGGCTGTTCGCGTCGAGCCCCGGACTCGGGAACATGGCGAGGAAGATGCCGGCCGTCGCGGCGAGCGCGCCGCCGATGGCCCACGCGCTGAGTGAGATGTTCCGCTGGCTGATCCCCATCAGGGCCGCCGTCTCCGAGTCCGCGGCGGACGCCCGCATCCTGATCCCGAACCGGGTCGTACGGAAAACCACGAAGAAGACGACGATCAGCGCGACGCCGGCGACCAGGGCGATGACCCTGGTGAGCGGGACCGTCGCGCCGATGACGGAGATGGTGGTCGATCCCCACGGGTCGTCGACGGTCGCGAATGTCGTCCCGATCAGCCGGGAGGTCTCCGCGACCAGGATGACGTCGAGACCGACGGTGAGGATGCTGAGAACCAGATGGTCGGCGCGGCGGGCGAGTGCGATGACGCGGTCGAGGAGCGCCCCCAGCAGAGCGGCAGCGGCGATGCCCAGCGCTGCGGCCGCAGCGAAGCCGAACCGTTCGGTGAGCAGAGCCGTCACATAGACTCCGACGACCATGACCGACCCCTGGGCGAGATTGAACACGCGGGTGCCCTTGAAGATGGTGACGAAGCCGAGCGCGATCAGGCCGTAGATCGCTCCGAGCGAGAGGCCGAGAACGAGCACCTGGACGAGTTTCATGGAAGCGCGATCCTTTCATCGGCCGTGGTGGATTCCGGCTGGCCGAGGTAGGCGGCGATCACGGCGGAATCCTGTCGAACGGCGTCCGGACGGCCGTCCGCGATCACCCGGCCGAAGTCGAGCACGGTCACACGATCGGCCAGCGCCATGATCAGCGGCATGTCGTGCTCGACGATGAGCACCGTCGTTCCCAGGGAATCCCGGATGGCGCGCACGATTCCGGCGATCTCGCGCTTCTCGCCATCTGGCATCCCCGCGACCGGCTCGTCGAGCATCAGGACTCTGGGCTCTGAGGCCAGCGCCCTCGCCAGCTCGACCTTCTTCCGGCCCCCGTACGACAAGACTCCGGCCGGAGCGTCCAGGGCGTCGCCGAGCCCGACGAACTCAGCGATCTCGCGGACCCGCTCCCGGTGCAACGCCTCCTCGCGCCGCACTCGAGGCAGCCCGATGGCGGCGCCGATGATTCCGGTCTTCATCAGCCGGTGCCGGCCCACCATGATGTTGTCGATCACGGGAGCGTGGGGAACGAGGGCGATGTTCTGGAAGGCACGGCCCAGCCCCAGCTCGGCGATCCGGTGCGGACGGAGCCCCGTCACGTCGTGACCGTCCACGCGGACCGTTCCCGTCTCGGGCCGGTAGAGGCCGGAGATCACGTTGAAGGTGGAGGACTTGCCGGCGCCGTTGGGTCCGATCACGGCGTGGATCGTGCCGGGGGCGACCGAGAACCCCACGCCGGCGAGCACCTGGACGCCGCCGAAGCGCAGTGAGACGCCGTCGACCTCGATCCCGACGCTCATGACGCCCACCGGCCGAGCGTCGCGCTCCGCGTCCCACGGGGCGCGCTCTCCTCCTCGGCCGTCCCGCCCAGGTACATGCGCCGTATCTCCGCGGACGCGCGCAATTGCGACGCCGAGGCCTCCAGCGACACACGCCCCCGCTCCAGGACGATCCCGCGGTCTGCGATGGAGAGCGCCATCGCGGCGTTCTGTTCCACGAGCAGTACCGTGATCCCCGCCCGGTTGATGTCGGTGAGGGTGCGGCCGATCTGCTGGACCACCTTGGGGGCGATCCCGAGGGAGGGCTCATCGAGGAGCAGCATCCGGGGCCCGCTCATCAGCCCTCTCGCGATCGCCAGCATCTGCTGCTCGCCGCCCGAAAGTAGCGACGCCGACTGGCGGCGCCTGCGGCCGAGCACCTCGAACATCGCGTAGGCGAGGTCGATCCGCCGCCGGCGCAGGGCAGCGCCGCGCACCGACGCCGCACCGGCGAGAAGATTGTCCTCGACAGTCAGGTCGGAGAAGACATGACGCCCTTCCGGCACGAGTGCAAGCCCCTGCTGGACGATCCGGTGCGGATGCGTCCGGTCGATGCGCTTCCCGCCCAACCGGATCTCACCGGACACCAGTCGGCCGCCGTGGAATGCCAGCGTCCCGGACGCAGCGCGCATGAGCGTCGTCTTGCCGGCACCGTTGCCGCCGATCAGGGCGCAGATGATCCCTTCCGGCACCTCGAATCGGGCCTCTTCGACGGCTTGGACGCCGGCGCCGTAGCGCACGGAAACGTTGTCGAATGCCAGCAAGCGGCTCTCCTCATCGAGCTCGTGGGCCGACGGCGGCGCCCGTGACCGCCACGCGGTCGGCGGGCTCCGCCGTTCTCACGAACCGAATGTCCCGCGGAACGGAGTTGCCCCTCAATCCCCCGTTCCGTCTGACGAAACACGCCCAGCGCGGCGCCGAACTCTGCCCGAACCGATCGTCGTGGCAGGACCACTCCCTGTCTGGATGACGACCCAGGCGATGAGGAGCGCACCAGACCGGTGGTCGCGGGATGCGCGGGAGAGGTCCCGAGCGCGGTTCGGATCTCGGCCGGCATGGCCACTACGACGCCCCATGCGCGACCCGCGCCTACCCCTCCGCCCCCTGCACCGCTCGCGCCGGGATGGTCAGCTCGACGATCGTCCCGAGCCCAACGACCGAGCGCACGTCCACGTGCCCGTCGACCGCGTCCACCCTGTCCCGCAGGCCCTCGAGTCCTCCGCCCTGCTCGATCGTGGCGCCGCCGCGGCCGTCGTCCTTGACCACGACCGTGACCACGTCGTCCTCGCGGGTCACCAGCACGGCCACGTTCCGCGCCTGCGCGTGCTTGGCCGCGTTCGCGAGGCACTCGGAGACGCAGTAGTAGATCGTCTCGGCGATCACGTTCGGCAGCGGCTCTGTCGTCTCCACGCGCACCTCGACCGGGAGGTGGCTGCGCTGCGCGAGCTCCTGGATCGCCGAGCGCAGGTCGCCGTCCGTCAGCACCGTCGGGTGGATGCCGCGGGCCAGCTCGCGCAGCTCGCGGAGCGCGTCGGCCAGCTGCGCCGACGCGTTCTCGAGGTCGCCGGCGAGCTCCCGGTTGCCCGCCGCCTCCGCCTTCGCCGTGGCGATGCGCAGGCTGATGGCGAGCGAGACCAGCTGCTGCTGGGAGCCGTCGTGCAGGTCGCGCTCCAGCCTGCGCCGGGCGTGGTACCCCTCCTCCACGATCCGCAGGCGCGACTCCCTCAGCTCCTGGATGGTCTGCTCCAGCCGGGCGCGCAGGCGGTCGTTGTCGACCGAGAGCAGGAGGGCGGACGAGACCGCGTCGAGCAGCCGGTCGTCCTGGCTGAGCGCGACATCGTGCTCGATCAGCGCGATCGGGCCCTGATCCGAGTCGATCGCGCGCGTCGACCGACCGGGCCGATCGTGCTCCGCGGGGTCGTGCGCCGGCTCACCGTCGCTCGTCACGTAGCCATGCCGGGTCTCGTCCCACCAGAACACCCGCAGCGAGCTGTCGTGCAGCGTCCTGGCGAGGCTCGACTCCCACAGGCCGCGGTCCACCTTGTCGCGCGCGACGATCACGAGGTCGGCCACCCGCGAGCGCAGGCCCCGCGCGTAGAGCACCCCGGCGACGAACGCGGGCGGGATGAGCGCGATGGCGACCGGCGGGATGAACTCGATCACGCTGCCGGCCCAGCCCAGGTCGAACGCGAACTGCAGGGAGTCCTGCAGCGTCCCGTACACCCAGAGCAGCAGGGCCAGCGGCATCACGAACGACACCCGCCGCGCGGGCAGGGAGCTGGTGAACCAGCGCACCGTCAGCCGCACCGCCACCGTCAGCATGAGCGCGAGGCCGACGAGCCGCCAGCCGAGGCCGAGCGCGAAGTCCGCGTCGACGCTCGGGAACACTGCGAACGCATTCGTCACGCAGCCGCAGTCGCTGCGCGTCGGCATCGAGAACAGCAGGATGCCGACGAAGCGCACGAGGAAGGCCGCCGCCACCGCCCCGATCATCCACCGGTCGAAGCGCGACTCGATCCGCCCGCTCGGGTAGCAGAGCACGAGGAAGCCGACGAACACGGCCCACAGGTCGGTCACGCCGGCGAGCAGCGGCCAGGCCCAGCCGACCTCGCGCGCCAGCGGATACCAGGCCCCCGCCGACCAGAACAGCGCGGCGCCGATCATCACCCAGCCGGGCACCGGGCTGCGCACAACGCGCCAGGCGATCACCGCGCAGATCACATAGACGAGGGCGACGCCGACGAACACCAGCGCCCAGCCGATCCCCGCCGGCCGCGGGCCGTAGTCGTCGGCGATGGCGCTGAGCACCTGCGGGAGCACATTGGCCGCGACCGTGACGGCCACGGCGAGCGCGCGGAGCCACAGCCGCGCGGCGTTCACGCTCCGTTGTCCCGACCGAGGAAGCGGAGCACGGCGAGCACCCGCCGGTGCCCCTCGGCGGAGTCCTCGACACCGAGTTTCGCCATGATGTGCCCGATATGGGATTCGACGGTGCGCAGGCTCACGTGCAGCTCCCCCGCGATCCCGACGTTGGAGCGGCCCTCCGCCATCAGCCGCAGCACGTCGCGCTCCCGGCTGGAGAGCGACTCGACGGTCGCCTCGGTGGAGCGCGCGGTCACCAGCAGTCCGACGACCTCCGGGTCGACGACGGAGCCGCCGGCGGCGACGCTGCGCACGGCGTTGACCAGGGTGTCCGCGTCGGCGACGCGGTCCTTCAGGAGATAGCCGGTGCCGCTGCCCGCTGTCATCGCGCGGATGGCGTACGCGGCGTTGGTGTACATCGAGAGCAGCAGGACGCCGACCCGCGAGCCGGACGCGCGCAGCCGTTCCAGGGCGACGAGTCCCTCGTCGGTGTGCGTCGGCGGCATCCGGATGTCCAGCACGACGGCGTCGATCGCATCGTCGGCTCCGACGACGTCGAGCAGCTGCTCGGCCGTGTCGACCGACGCCACCACCTCGACGCCGCCCGCACGCAGGATCTGGCCGATGCCTTCGCGGAGCAGGACGGCGTCGTCCGCCACCGCGACCCGGAGCGGGCGGGACTGAGAGCTCTGCCCCGCGACCACGCGCTTACCTTAGCAGGCTGCGAATCGCCTCACCGCTGAGTTCCGCCTTGCTGATGAAGCCTTCCGCGCCGCTGTCGGAGACCCGCGTCCCGTAGTCGCGCACCGACCGGCTGGAGGTGAGCACGACGGCCGCTCCCGTCTCGTGCATCGCGCCGACCAGGTCGAAGCCGTTCCCGTCGGGGAGCCCGATGTCCAGGAGCACCACATCCGGCGTCAGCCTGCGGCTCAGCTCGATCCCGCCTGCGCCGGTCTCGGCGTCCCCGACGACGGTGAAGCGCTCCAGCGCGAGCAGCTCGGCGGCCTGCGCTCGGAAGCGAGCGTGGTCGTCGACGATCACAACGCGGAGGCACATGCTGACCATCATCGCCTCCGTCCGACGGGCACCGCATCCGTGCTGACACGCACCCAGAACGGGTGACCCCCCGGATGCGGGCCAGCACCGCGCACCGGGACCATATGAGACAAGCTCAGATACCCGAGGAGAGCCGATGCCCACTGCCACCCGAACCGCCGGCCCGACCGGCGCCGTCCGCACGGACGCCGGGGCGGTCGCGGTGGGCTCGGAACCCCGGGGGGACCGCGAGCGCGCCATCGCGTCCATCGCCGCGATCGCCGCCGGGCGGGAGCTCCCCCTCGTCGTGATCGACCTGGAACGGGCGCGCAGGCAGTACCGTGCACTCCGCGATGCGTTCGGCTGGGTGGACATCCACTACGACGTCAGCGCGCTGGCGCACCCCGCACTGATCGCGGCCGTCGCGGACGGTGACGGCGGCTTCGAGGTCACCCACGAACAGGCTCTCGCCGCGCTCCTGCGCACCGGCGCAGACCCGCGCCGGCTCCTGCTCGCATCGCCGGCCGAGCACGCGGACGCCGCGCGCGCCGGCTTCGACCTCGGCGTCCGGCGCTACCTGGTCGACGGGATGCGCGACCTCGCGGCGCTCGCTCCCCTGCAGGCGGCCGACGGCCGCCCGCGGCCGCTCCTCCGGTTGCAGCCGGGGAATGCCGACCGCGGCGCGCGGGCCGCGGCGCGCGGCGTCCGTCCCGGTGAGGCGGTCCGCATCGCTCGCGACGCCATGCGCGCCGGACTCCCGATCGCCGGGCTGTCGCTCACGGTGCCGCCCGCGGCGACGCCGGCGGACTACGTGCGGGAGATCGTGCACGCGATGGGCGTCGCCGCCGACATCGAGGACACCACCGGACGCAGGCTGCCGATGCTCGACCTCGGCGAGGGCTTCCCCGGCCGCGCGGCCACCCGTCCCGCCGAGCGCGACGAGCTGGCGCGCGCGATCCGCGGGATCGTCGCGCCGGCGACCTCCGGCATCGCGATCACGGCGTCCGCGGGCCGGGCGGTCACGGCCGGCTGCCTGCTCGTCCTCGGCGGCACCGTCGAGCGCGACGTCGACCCCGCTGTCGCGAGCGCCTGCATCGACGCCGGAGCGGAGGTGGTCGTGCTGCGCGAGCAGCCGCGGCGCTTCCCCGGCCTCCCGTTCTTCCGCGGCAGGGACGGCGGCGCGCATCGCGTCCTCCGCCCGCGCGGCTCCCTGACCTGGTCGGCTGGCTGAACTCGACCCCCGCCCGCCCACCACGGCGGCGGGCCCGCGGGAGAATGGCTTCCTCCCGCGGGCCCGCCGGCACCACCCTGCTCCGCTACACGAGCGAGTCGCGCCAGGCCGCGTGCAGCTGCGCGAACCGGCCGGTGCCCGAGATGAGCTCGTCCGGCGTGCCGTCCTCGACCACCTTGCCGTGTTCCATCACGAGCACCCGGTCGGCGATCGCGACCGTCGACAGCCGGTGCGCGATGATCACCGCGGTGCGGTCGGCGAGCAGCGTCTGCAGCGCCTCCTGCACCAGGCGCTCGCTCGGGATGTCGAGCGAGCTGGTCGCCTCGTCCAGAATGAGCACCGCCGGGTTCGCCAGGAACGCCCTGGCGAACGAGATCAGCTGGCGCTGACCCGCGGAGACCCGGCCGCCGCGCTTGTTCACATCGGTGTCGTAGCCGTTCGGAAGACCCTGGATGAACTCGTGCGCGCCGACGGCGGTCGCCGCCTCCACGATCTCCTCCCTGGTCGCGTCCGGCTTGCCGAGCGCGATGTTGTCGGCCACCGACCCGCTGAACAGGTACGCCTCCTGAGTGACCATGACGATCGCGCGGCGCAGGTCCTTCGGGTGCATGTCCCTCAGGTCCACTCCGTCCAGCGTGACGGCGCCCTCGCTCGGGTCGTAGAACCGTGAGATGAGCTTCGCCAGCGTCGACTTGCCCGCTCCGGTGGACCCGACGAGCGCGATGGTCTGCCCCGCCGGGATGTCCAGGCTGAACTCCGGCAGGATGACGCGGTCCTTCTTGTAGGCGAAGGTCACGTCGTCGAAGCGCACGTGGCCCTCCGCGGTCCAGAGGTCGGTCGGCTTGACCGGGTCAGGGACGCTCGGCTCCTCCTCCAGCACGCCCGAGATCTTCTCGAGCGCGGCCGCGGCCGACTGGTAGGAGTTGTAGAACATCGCCATCTCCTCCATCGGGTCGAAGAACCGGCGCGTGTAGAGCAGCGCGGCGAGCAGGACGCCGATGGCGAGCGAGCCGTCCGCGACCCGGAAGCCGCCGACGAGCAGCACGACACCGACCGTGACGTTGCCGATCATCACCAGTCCGGGGTCGAAGATCCCGAACAGCTGGATGACGCGCGCGTTCACGTCGCGGTAGTCCTCGACCAGACCGCCGAACTCCTTCTCGTTGCGCTTCTCCTTGCGGAACGCCTTGACCGCGCGGATGCCGGTCATGGTCTCCACGAAGTGCACGATCAGCTTCGCCGACGCCACCCGCGAGATGCGGAACAGCACCTGCGAGCGCTTCTGGAACCAGCGGGTCAGCAGGTACAGCGGCACCAGCGAGCAGACCAGCACGACGCCGCTCACCCAGTCCAGCGCGAACAGGGCGATCGCGATGAACAGCATGTACAGGAAGCCCTGCACCAGCTGGTTGATGCCGGAGTCCAGCAGCTCGCGGATCGAGTCGAGGTCGCTCGTCTGCCGCGAGATGATGCGGCCGGACGTGTACGACTCGTGGAACTCGAGCGACAGCTTCTGGGTGTGCAGGAAGACCCGCTTGCGCAGGTCGATCAGGATGGCCTGGCTGATCCGCGCGCTCAGCACCGTGTACCAGGCGATCAGGACGGCGCCGATGACGCCGGTGACCAGGTACGCGACGCCGGCGGCGGCCACCGGGAGCCAGTTCTGCGACTTCAGTGCGCTGATGCCGTTGTCGATGCCGAACGCGATGATCGCGGGGCCGGCGACCTGGCCGGCCGTACTGATCACGACGACGATCGCGGTCAGCACCAGCCGGAGCCGCAGCGGGTGCAGCAACGAGCCGAGCAGGCGCAGCGAACGCCGCCGGATCTGCCGGCTCTCCTCCTTGCTGAGGTCGTTGCGCTCTTCGCCTTCGACGCCCAGGACGGTCGCGGTGCTCACAGGTTCACCTCCTGAAGGATCTCCTCGTTCTGATCGTCCTCGAGACTGGAGAGGACGAAACGGTAGTGCTCGCTGGTCGCGAGCAGCTCGTGGTGCGTGCCGACGGCGGTGATCCTGCCGTCCTCCAGCAGCGCCACCCGGTCGGCGAGCATGACCGTCGACGGACGGTGCGCGACGACCAGGGCCGTCGTGGAGGCGAGCACGCGCCGCAGGGCGGCCTCGACGAGCGCCTCGGTGTCCACGTCCAGTGCGGACAGCGGATCGTCGAGCACCAGGATGCTGGGCGCCGCCGCGACCGCACGCGCGAGCGCGAGCCGCTGGCGCTGGCCGCCGGAGAGGCTGAGCCCCTCCTCGCCGACCTTCGTCTCCACACCCTCCGGCAGGTCGTACACGAAGCCGGCCTGCGCGATCTCGAGCGCCTCGGTCAGCACCTTCTCCGCCTCCGGGGAGGCCGGGTCGAGGCCGTCGCGGCCGAGCAGCACGTTGTCGCGCACGGACGCCGAGAACAGCGTCGCGTCCTCGAACGCCATCGCGATCGCCTTGCGCAGGTCGTAGCGGGTGAGGTCGCGCACGTCGACGCCGTCCACCCGCACCGAGCCGCCGGTGACGTCGTACAGCCGCGTGGTGAGCGCGGTCAGCGTCGACTTGCCGCTTCCGGTGAGGCCGACCAGCGCCATCGTCTCCCCCGGTTCGACGCGCAGCTGGATGCCGTCGAGCAGGTCGGGGAAGCGCGCGGGCGAGTCCTGGTACCGGAAGTGCACGTCGTCGAAGACGAGCTCGCCCTTCGGGTCGGTGATCGTCTTCGGCTCCGCCGGGTCGGTGATGGCGTTGGTCTCGTCCATCACCTCGAAGAACCGGTCGGCCGCTGTGCGCGTGTCGAACGTCATCGAGAGCAGGAAGCCGATCGACTCGATCGGGAATCGCAGCACGGTCGCGGTGGCGAAGAACGCCACCAGCTCGCCGACCGACAGCGCGTCCTGCGACGCCAGCCAGACGCCGACGACCAGGCAGATGCCGAAGGCGACGTCCGGCACCAGCAGCAGCCACAGCCAGATGCCGGCGATGGCCTTCGCCTTCTCGATCTCCGTGCCGCGCAGCTCCTCGGCCTGCGACTCGAACTTCTTGAGGGCGTGCTTGCCGCGGCCGAACGCCTTGAGCACGCGGATGCCATGCACCGACTCCTCGACGGCGGTCGCGAGGTCCCCGGCCTGGTCCTGGCTGCGGCGGGCGACGATCGAGTACTTCTTCTCGAACACGAACCCGTAGATCCACAGCGGCACCGAGAGCACCAGGAAGATCAGGCCGAGCAGCCAGTTCCAGCCGATCAGGATGGCGAAGCCGACGATGATGGTGACGACGTTGACCACGAGCAGGACGATGCCGAAGGACAGCCAGCGGCGGATCAGGCTCAGGTCGCTGACGGCGCGCGAGAGCAGCTGGCCGCTCGGCCAGCGGTCGTGGAACGCGACGGGCAGGTCCTGCAGCTTCTCGTAGAGGGCGTTGCGCATCCGCGCCTCGACGTGCGTGCCCGGCGTGAGCACGAACCAGCGGCGCAGCGAGATGAACACCGCTTCGGCGGCGCCCAGTCCGACCACGAGCAGCGCGGCGGGCCACACCGCTGTCGGGTCGCCCGTCGACAGCGGACCGTCGACGAGCCAGCGCAGCACCTGCGGGATGCTGAGCACGACGAGGCTGGCCAGCAGCGCGGCGACCATCCCGAGCACGATGCGCGGGGCGGCCGACTTCGCGAACGGCAGGATGCGCAGCAGGGTGCGGACCGTGCCGGTCCGCTTCTTCTCTTCTCTTTGTGGCGGGTGCTGATGCGTTTCAGCGATAGACATGAGTTCCGTTTTCTCTGTGAATGCGTTTTCTTCGATGGGTCGACTCCGACCCGCTGAGCGTGCTGAGAGGTCGCGAAAGTGCCGCTGTGAGCCGCGAAAGGCGGTCCTCGTGTGAAGATCCGGGCCCACGGATGCCCGGGCGGTGTGCCGGCGACGTCAGCCGGAAGCGCGATCCGTCCTGGGACCTACCAGGCGGGGGCTTGCTCCGGGGACGCGTACGCAGCAGCGACGAGCCCGAACACGGTCACGGTTCGTGTGTTCTCTGTCGTTGTCATGGCGTCCTCCCGTAGCCCGATGCTCTTCTTCCGAATGCCGCAACAAGGCAGCCCTACAGCTTATTGCCAGGAATGCATGCAAAGCAAGAGCGGCGGTCAGATCGGTCGGCTGCTCGCCCAGCAGTCGTCCCCGCCCACGGACCGCCCGGTCCGCTCCGATTCGCCGAGAAGGCGGGCCGTTCGTGACGAACGCGGACCGTTCGTGACGAACGCGGACCGTTCGTGACGAACGCGGACCGCTCGTGACGAAGGGGGAGGTGCGGAGAGGGCGATCCCGTTCGTGACGAACGCGGGCCGTTCGTGACGAACGCGGACCGCTCGTGACGAACGCGGGCCGTTCGTGACGAACGCGGACCGTTCGTGACGAATGCGGACCGTTCGTGACGAACGCGGACCGCTAGTGACGAACCGGGAGGTGCGAAGAGGGCGATCCCGTTCGTGACGAACGCGGACCGTTTGTGACGAATGCGGGCCGTTCGTGACGAATCGGGAGGCGCGAGGAGCGCGGTCGCCCTCAGCGGATGCGGATGGAGAGGCAGGTGACGCAGCCCTCGAGCTTCTCGAACTCGCTGATCTCCACCGGGATGACGGTGTAGCCGAGGTCCTCGACCAGCGCGATCGACTGCGGAGCCGACGACGACATCAGGACGGTCTCGTCGTCCAGGACGACGACGGCCGTGCCGTGCGCCTCGGGGACGGGCAGGAAGCGCTCGAAGACGCGCGGCTCGTCCACGATCGGCTCGTAGCCGATGACCGTGCCGTCGGGAAGCGCGGTGACCGCGGTCTTCAGGTGCAGGGCCTTCGTGACCGGCACCGCGACCACGGTGTAGCCGAGCGGGGCGACGAGCGCGCGCAGCTGGCGGATGCCCTCCGCGTTGGTGCGACCGCCCCGGCCGACGTACACGGTGTCGCCGACCTTGAGGACGTCGCCGCCCTCCAGCGTTCCCGGCTCCTCGATGCGCTCCAGGCGCAGGCCCTGCGCGCGCAGCGCGGCCTCGGTGCCCGCGGTCTCCGGCCGGCGCGAGTCGGCGCCGGGACGCGTGATGACGGCGGTGTCGCCGAAGACGACGGCCGTGTCCTCCACGAACACGGAGTCGGCGAGGCGGTCGGCGCTGGCGACCTCCACGGTCTGCCAGCCCGCCTCGGAGAGGGCGGCGACGTAGCCGTCCCACTGCTTGTCGGCGAGCTCGGTGTCGATGCTCTCGCGCTCGATGTGCGTCACGAGTCCCTCGGCGAGGTTCGCCGCGGGGATGCGCACCAGTGCGATCCGGCGGCCGGTCTCGCCGGGACCCGGGACGGTGAGGACGCGGTAGATCGCGTCGCCGGCGGTGGGGAACGCGATCGCGATCGCGAGCCAGAACGGCATGTTCAGGGTCAGGAACCACTGGAAGATCTGCTGCCAGGCGCTGCCGGACAGGGTCACGTTGAGCGACGTGAACAGGACGATCGTGCCGAGGAAGGTGCTGACCAGGGCGACGACGATGCCGGTGACGACCGCGATCCAGCGCCGTTCCATCCCGCCGAGCAGCGCACCGGCGAACGCGAGCACCAGCGCGACCAGCGTGTTCCAGACCACGTACTGCATGATCGTGCCCAGCGCGTTGATGTTCAGGCTGTTGGCGACGAGCAGCACCACGGTCGCCGCCACCAGACCGATGGCGGCGACCGCGACGGCGGACACGATGGATGCGACGAGCCGGCGGGCCCACGAAGAAGTCATGGACTCCAACCTAGCGGACGCTTGCTATGCGTTCGCTGGCTCGCGCAGGCGCGCGACGGCCAGCTCCTCGGCCGCCTCGAGGGTCGTGATGCCGCGCTCGTCCGCGGCCTCGAAGATGCGGGCGACGGTCTCGCCGATCCGCTCGACGCGCTCCTGCGTTGCGGCGGCCGACGGCTCCTCCTCGTTCATCATCGAGAGGAAGATGACGCCGCCGGCGTTGACGACGAAGTCGGGCGCCCACAGGATGCCTCGGGCCGCGAGCCGCGCGGCGCCGGAGCGCTCGGCGAGCTGGTTGTTCGCCGGTCCGACGACGGCGCGCACGCGCAGCTCGTCGATCACGGCGTCGGTGAGCACACCGCCGACACCGGCAGGGACGAACAGGTCGCCTTCGACCCGGTGCGCCTCGGCCGGCTCCACCCAGGTGGCGCCGAGCGCGTCGGCGAGCGCGCGCTTGGCCGGGTTCACGTCGGTGACCGTCAGCCGGGCGCCCTCGCTCGCGAGCCGCATTGCGATCAGCGACCCGACGTGGCCGAGCCCGAGCACGGTGACGCGGCGGCCGTCGACGGAGCGCGTGCCGAACGCGCGCTCGAGGGTCGCGAGCAGGCCGGCGTAGACCCCGGCAGCGGTGGCGTCGCTCGGCTCGCCGACGCCGCCCTCCGCGGGCGGCAGGCCGCACACGTGCGCGGTGCGGGAGGCGACGACGGACATGTCCTCCGCGCTCGTCCCGACATCCTCGGCCGTCATGTAGCTGCCGCCGAGACTCTCGACGGCGTCTCCGAGGTCGAGCATGACCTCGTACTTGTCCGTCGGCGTCAGTTCACGGCCGCGCGGGACGTAGACGACCGCCTTGCCGCCGCCGCGGTTCAGGCCCGCCGCCGCGTTCTTCATGGTCATGCCCTCGGCCAGGCGCAGCGAGTCGCCGACCGCCTCCTGCCAGGAGTCGTACGTCCACACCCGGCAGCCGCCGAGAGCGGGACCGAGGACCGTGGAGTGCACCGCGATGCTGATGGTGAGGCCGCTCCGCCTCCCCTTCACCACGTGCAGTGTTTCGTGCGGCAGGTCGGTGGGCAGGACGGACATCGGTGTCTCCTCGTGGGATCGCGGTGAAAAGGGTGACGGTCTTGTGGACCGCCGTCCATTCTCCCGCGAGCCGGGCGAACCCGCAATCGGGCGGAGGTCGGCCCGCGGGTGTCGGTTGACCGATAGCAACCTGATAATGTGTGAAAATTCAGACAGCCTCCGGAGGACCCACCCGTGCTACCCGACCGCAAGCTCCGCGTCATGGTCGACGCTACGAGCATCCCGGCGAGTCACGGAGGCGTCGCACGCTATATCTACGGGATGCTCCAGGGGTTCGCAGCCGACTCGGTCGAGCTCATCGTCGTATGCCAGTCTGACAGTGCGGAGACGCTGGCTGCGATCGTGCCGTGGGCCACCGTCCGGACGACGTCGCCCATCCTCCGCGCCCGCCCGATGCGGATGCTGTGGGAGCAGATAGCCCTCCCTCGCATGCTCCGCGAGGTCCGTCCCGACGTCCTGCACTCGCCGCACTACAGCTTCCCGCTCGTCGGGAACGTCCGGCGCGTCGTCACCGTGCACGACGGGACGTTCTTCACCCACCCCGAGATGCACAATCGGGTGAAACGCACGTTCTTCCGAACCTGGAGCCGCGTGTCGTGGCGTCGGGCAGACGCCGTCATCACGCCGAGCCAGGCCACGGCCGACGAGCTGGCGCGCATTCTCGGCCCGCGCCCGGATGGGGTCCACGTCGCCCGCCTCGGGGTCGATACCTCGCGCTTCCACCCGCCGACGCCGGAGGAGCTGAGCGCGTTCCGCCGGGACAACGACCTCGAGCCGAACGAGCAGTGGTTCGCCTTCCTCGGGACGATCGAACCCCGCAAGAATGTCGGCTCGCTGCTCGACGCCTACCTCGGCCTCCGGGCTGAGCTCGGCCCGGCTGCGCCGCGCCTGCTCATCGCCGGTGCCCGCGGATGGGACGTGAAGACGCTTGCGCGGCTGGATGCGCTCACCGGCGACTCGGGCGTGAAGGTCTTGGGGTATGTCCCGCTCGAACACCTGGCGGCCCTGCTCGGCGGCGCCGTCGCCGTGGTGTATCCGAGCCACGCCGAGGGCTTCGGTCTCCCGGTCGTCGAGGCGATGTCGTCAGGAGCCACCGTCATCACCACACCGACGCTCGCCATCCCGGAGGTCGGCGGCGACGCTGTCGTGTACAGCGATCCCGACGTCGCATCGCTCCGGAAGACCATGACGGAGGTCCTCGCGGCGGAGCTCACCAGGGCCGATCTGTCGGCCCGGGCCATCGCACGAGCAGCGACCTTCGACTGGGCGGCGACCGCGGCTGCGCACCTCGCGGCCTACGTCGGAGGCGAGCCGATCCAGCGCGTCATCACCGCAGCATGAACCTGCGGCGCATCTCCTCGCTCGCCGGTGACCTCCTCCAGGTCAACCGCGCCTTCCTCACCAGCGGTGCGCGGCGGTCTCACCTGCGCGAGGCCGTGAAAGTGGACGGCTTCGACCGACGACGGGACGCCCTCATCCGCGAGGACGAGCGCGCCGCACCGGCGGCGGCCGTTCCGTACGCGCGGCTGGCCGAGACGAGCCTCACGCTCGCGGGCATCCGGACGAAGCCCACGCGCGACCGCACGGTCAACCTGGTGATCGGCGAAGTGCGCAGCTCCGGAATCTTCGCGGGCGTGCACACCGCGGTCACTCTGTCGGCACGCCTGGCCACGGCTCTCGGCGCCGGACTGCGCATCGTCATGCTCGACCCGACGTCGACCGACAACTCGCGGGCAGGTGCGACGGCGGCAGCGCGCCGCATCGTCGGGGACGACCTCCGGCTCGACATCGTCCCGCGGGAGGGCATCCGCGCGGCGGAGTACGGCACGGACGACGTCTGGGTCGCGACGCATTACAAGACGGCGCACGCCGTGCAGGTGGCGTGCGAGGTCGGCGCCATCTCCAGCGAGCGCGTCGTCTATCTGATCCAGGACTACGAGCCCGGGTTCGTCGCCTGGTCGACGGAGTCCGTGCTCGCGGAGGCCACCTACCGGGCGGGCTTCCTCCCTGTCGTGAACTCCATGCCGCTCTGGGAGTACCTCACGGGTGAGGCCGGCCTCGACATCCCGCGCGACCTCGTCTTCGCTCCGGCGTTCGAGGAGGAGCGGCTCCGTGAGGCAGCGGCCGCTCGGCGGAGGACACCGACCGCTCGAGTGCTCTTCTACGGTCGTCGTAGCAAGCACCGCAATCTCTTCGAGCTCGGCGTCTCGGCGATCAAGGCGGCGGCTCTCGAGCTCGGCGACGATGTCCGCAGAACCGAGTTCGTCTCCCTCGGGGAGCCGCACGACGACATCCCATTACCAGGGGGCGCCATGCTGACCAGCAGGGGCCGTCTCGCCTGGGAGGGGTACTTCGCCTTCCTGCCGACGGTGGACGTCGCGCTCTCGCTGCAGCAGAGCCCGCATCCCAGCCACCCGCCGTTCGACGCCGCGATCTCCGGCGGCCTCGCCGTCACGAACGACTTCGCGGGGACGCGCGGGGAACTGCACCCGCGGATCACGGCGGCACCTGCCGACACCGCGAGCCTCGCGGCGGCGCTGATCACCGCGATCCAGTCCTCCTGGGACGCCGAGCCAGGCGAATTCCGTCCCGTCGCCGCGGGATCGCTCGGCGGAGGCCTCGACCAGGTGGTCTCGGTCGTGGTCGAACGGCTCGCGGGCCGGCTCAGCGCTGCTTGATCGCCTCTTCGTAGGCCGCGATAACCGGCTCCGCATCCCCGGCCGTCTTCAGCACCCCGTTGTCGAGCCACGCCGCAGCGTCGCACATCTCTCGCAGCATCGCCATCGAGTGGGTCACCAGGACCACGGTGCGGCCACGCTCCTTGAGCTCCCGGAACTTCTGGGCGCACTTCTCCCGGAACGCCGCGTCCCCGACGGCGAGCACCTCGTCCACGATGAGGATGTCGGGGTCGACGTTTATCGCCACCGAGAAGCCGAGGCGCACGTACATCCCGCTGGAATAGTTCTTGACGGGCTGGTCGATGAACTTCTCGATGCCGGAGAACTCGACGATCTCATCGAACTTCCGCGTGATGTCCTTCCGGCTCATCCCGAGGATCGAGCCGTTGAGGAAGACGTTCTCGCGGCCGGAAAGCTCAGGATGGAAGCCGGAGCCGAGCTCGAGGAGGGAGGCGATTCGCCCGTGCGCCGTGAAGCCGCCCTCGTCCGGGTACAGGATGCGCGACAGGCACTTGAGCAGGGTCGACTTGCCGGAGCCATTCTGTCCGATCAGGCCGAACGTGGTACCGCGCGGGACGTCGAACGATACGTTGCGAAGCGCCCAGAAGTCCTCGTAGACGGCCTTGCGGCCACGCATGAGAGCCGTCTTGATGGAGTTGTTGCGTTCGCGGTACAGCCGGTACTTGAGCGAGAGGTTCTCGACGGACAGCGCGACGTCGTAACTCACAGCAGAACCGCCAATCTCTTCTCGTTGCGCGAGAAAACCAGGAAGCCGACCAGAAACATGCCGACCGCCCAGCCGAACGACCACAGCGTGTCGTCCAGGGCGGGCCAGCGGTTGTCGTACATCAAGTCACGGAAGACGCTCACGAACCGCTCCATCGGGTTCAGCCGGTAGAGCGTCAGCAGCCACTCGCCGTGGCTGGCGGCGGCGCGCTCGACCAGGCTCAGCGGGTAGATGATCGGCGTGAGGTAGAGCCACAGCTGCAGCGCGATGGTAGTGAAGTGCTGGATGTCGCGGAAGTGCACTGTGACGATAGCCAGCGTCATCGACACGCCCGTGGCGAACAGGGCGAGCAGGAGCATCTGGCCGACCACCAGCGGGAGCCAGGGCAGGATTCCTCCGCCGCCGAAGATGATGAGGAAGACCACCAGCAGGCCCATCTCGTTGAGCCACGTGAATCCGGTCGAGCCCGTGACGGCGAACGGGAGATTCATCCGGGGGAAGTAGACCTTCTTGATCAGTTGCGCGTTGGAGGTGATCGAGGCGAGGCCGTGATTGACCACGCGCGAAAAGAACGTCCACGGCAGCAGACCGCACATCAGCCACAGCGGGTAGATGTCCAGCCCGCTCGGGTCGCCGACCTCGGGCCGTGCACGCAGGATCACCGCGTAGACGAGGGTGTAGACGAGCATCGACGCGAGCGGGTTGACCAGCGACCAGAGTTGGCCGAGAACGGTCCGCCGGTACTTCGATCGCACATCGCGCAGGACAAGGTTCGCGAGAAGCTCACGCGAAGCCCACAACTCTGCGAGCGAGCTCACGAGAGAGGGTTTACGTTCACGATACACAGACAGTCCTAACGGCAAACCCTAGGAGTCTAGCGGGTCTCTAGCTGTCAATCCGATCCATGAAGGCGGCAGACGAAGCCCCGATAGGATCGGACACCGTGCTGGTCTACTTCGTCAATCATTCCACGGCGCCGATCAATCTCGGCGGAGCGGAGCGATCGATGATCGCGCTCGTGGAGGACTGGCAGCGGCGCGACCCCGAGTTCGAGCCCGTCTTCATCACCAAGGCTCCGCACGGGAAGTTCGTCGCCGCGATCGAGGAGCGCGGCTGGGCGTACGAGTCCTTCCCGTACCGCGGCTGGACGATCCCAGCACCCAACCCGCCGGCGAGCGAGGTCATGTACTTCGCCAACGACGACTACCGCTCGACGCTCGCAATCATCGCGATGATGGAACGTCGCCGGCCGGACCTCGTCGTCACCAACACGGTCGTCGCCCCGTGGGGGGCGTTCGCGGCGGCGGTGCTCGGCATCCCGCACGCCTGGTTCGTTCGGGAGTACGGAGACCTCGACCACGGGCTCACGTTCCAGAACGGCCGCGCTGAGACGTTCCAGGACATCGGGTTGATGTCGCAGGCCGTCTTCACGAACTCGCTCGCGTTGCGCGACCATGTCGGCCAGTACCTCCGCGGTGCCCGTATCGACGTCGTGTACCCCAGGGTCGAGGTGGACGAGGTGGCTGCGAAGGCGGCGGAGCTGCCGGCCGTCCGCCCTTTCGGCCCGGATGCCGGGCTCGCGATCACGGTCGTCGGTCGGCTCTCCGAGACGAAGGGGCAGTGGCGGGTCATCGAGGCGGTGGGCAGACTCCAGGCGCGCGGGATCACGGCGAGCGTCTGCCTGGTGGGCGGACAGGAACAGGTCGACTACGACAAGCGGTTGATGGATCGAGCTCGGGCGGCCGGCGTCGCGGACCGCGTCGTCATCGCGGGCGAGCAGGCGAACCCGTTCCCCTTCATCGCCGCGGCGGCTGTCTGCGTCACTCCCTCCGGCATCGAGGCCTTCGGTCGCACGACGCTCGAGTACATGGCGGCGGGTCGCGCCGTCATCGCCTCCGCCGGCGGTGGGAGCGCCGAGCTCGTCGAGGACGGCGTGACCGGATTCCTGTTCGAGCCGGATGACCTGGATCAGCTGGCGGACCGTCTTGCTCGCTACGCGTCGGACCCGACGCTCGCGGCGGCGCACGGGGCGGCGGCCCGAGAGCGCGCGGTCGACCTGACGACGCATGAGTTCAGCAATGAGAACGCGATCGCGCGCCTCGAGGAGACCGCCGAGGCGGAGCCGTACCGGCTCCCCAACGTCGCCCGCTACTGGTTCCAGCTTCCCGTGACCTATTTCGCCTCGGGAGGCGGCCGGCCGCGGATCACACTCGCGTTCATCGCTACGCGCCTTCCCGGCCGCATCAAGCGTCTGGCCGGGCGGCCATTGGCGGCACTGCGAAGAAGGAGGAGAGTGTGACCCGTCCTGTCACCGTCGTCGTCCCGGTGTACGGCGACCTGGAGACGCTGCAGGCGTGCGTCGCCTCTCTCATCGACAACGTCGACCAGAGCCTGCACCGTGTGCTGCTCGCGAACGACAGCGGGCCGGAGGCCGATGCGATCGAGGCGGCCCTGCTCGCGCAGATCGATGGCCAGCCCGGGTTCCGATATGAGCGCAATCCGAGCAACCTCGGATTCGTCGGCAACTGCAACCGCGCCGTGCTCGAGCTCGACGACACGGACAACGACATCCTGTTGCTCAACAGCGACACCATCACGACGCCCGGCTTCATCGAGACGCTGTCGGCGGCGTTGCACGAGTCGGAGAACACCGGCGCGGTCTGCCCGCGCAGCAACAACGCAACCGTTGCGAGCCTCCCTTTCGCATTGCGTGATCCCGCTGCCGTCCGATCGGTGGAACGGACCCGGCAGGTGCACGCGGCGCTCGCGAGCGCACTCCCCCTGTTCAGCGTGTCACCGGTCGCGATGGGGTTCTGCATCCTGATCCGGCGTGAACTCATCCGACGGTTCGGCCTGTTCGACGAGGCGTTCGCCCCCGGCTACGGTGAGGAGAACGACTTCTGCCTGCGCATCGGACGCGAGGGCTACCGATCGCTCATCGTGCACCGGGCGGTCGTCTACCACGTGGGCGGTCGATCGTTCGTCGGGGGGCGGCGCGAGGCCCTCCGCTCGGCGCACGAGAAGCTGCTGGTCTCCCGCTACCCGGACTACACCGATGCGGTCACGCGCTACCTCTACGTCGACCGCGACCCGGTGGACGTGTTCGCGGACTGTCTGGTTCCTGCAGACGGACCGGCTCGGGTGCTGGTTCACCTCGGCCGTCGCCACGGGGGCGTCGGGGAGAGCGAGCGCGCGCTGCTCGACGCCGCGGTCACCTGGCAGGGCGCCGGGGTGACGGTCGCCGGACCGGCCAGCGCCCTCCGCACCGTCGCGCGCACGCATCCCCAGCTCGCCCGGCGTCGCGCCGAGCATCTATCGGGAGTCTGGGACCTCGGGCTGCACGCGGGCCCCATCGGCGACGCGACCGTCCGCGGACGGCTCAACCGCACGTGCCTGCGCATCGCCGAGGTCGATGACGTCTCGACGCTCGACATCGTTCGCTTACGCACGGCTCCGGTCGACATCCCGGCCCTCCGCGAACGTTGGAGCGCGGAGACATCGCGCCCCGGCTACCTGGAGGACGCCGGCGCACCGACCGAGCCCCTCCATCGCCGGGTGCTCCGGTCGGCGGAGCGGACCGCCCCGCGGGCCGTCGGGCGCGCGAAGTCGCTCGCCCGACGTGTGCTGCGCCGCCCCTCCTCCTGAGCGACGGGACGCCGCGGCCTCACTTATGCGAGTACGGTGTCCAGTTCAGGCGACCGACGATCTCGTCCTCCGCGGCGAAGCGCACGCCCGCAGCGAGCATCCTGCGGGCGAGGTTCCAGTCACCCGGTTCGTCGACGAGCCAGCTTTCCTGGTCGTACTGGAAGAACCGCAGGCGGCCGTGGACGAGCGCCCCCTGGAAGCTGAAGCCACCGCGCTCCGGGGGCCAGGAGAAGATCCGCGCTTCGGAGCCGTCCACCTGGTTGTGCTGGATCAAGGCCCCGTAGGCGACCTCGGCCTTCGACGCACGCGCGAGCGCGAGCAGCCGCTCGATGTGGTCCGGCTCGAACGCGTCGTCCTCGTCCAAGGGCGCGACCCAGAGGCCGGCGGCCCGGCGGATGCCCTCGTTCATGCCAGGCGATCCCGCGACGAACCAGCGGTGCGAGCGCCGCTTGGGGTAGCTCCAGCGGTGCGGGAATGCGCTGTAGTTCACGCGCGGGTCGCCGAGTTCGCGCACGGCCGCCTCCGTCTCCGGGTTCGGGCCGTCGTTGACGATCAGGACCTCGATGTTCTCGTGCGTCTGTGCGAGAACCGAGGGCAGCGAGATCGTCATCAGTTCGTGGGTGCGCTGATAGGTGGCGATGCGCACCGTTACGAGGGGGTTCTCCTCGGTCCACGCATCCCCATAGCCTCTCTCCGAGCGCGCCAGTTCGAGCCGCTCGGTCGCGCTTGCCGTCGCGTCCCTGCCCGAGTGGAGCAGGAGCTTGTTGCGCTCGACGGTCTCCTCGACGCGCTTCAGACGCGTACCGACCCTCTCGAGCGCGTCTCGCACCTCGCCCTCGAAGGCCGCCGCCGACTCGCGGATCCCCGTGAGGCCGATGTCGAGGTGCGTGTCTACCCCGCGGAGATCGCTGACGACCGTCGACTGCACGAGGGCCGTGAGTGCCGCGATCTGCTCCCGCAGCCTCCGCTGCTCCTCGACCAATTCGTCGATCACGTCGCGGCGCTTCGGCCGGCGCGGACCCTTCGGCACCGTGTTGGCGTCATTCGTCACCGTTAGACCCTACCAATCCGATTCGTTCAGAACCCGCGCCATCCGCGCGACCACGTCACGGGTCACTCCCTCGTGGACGGGCAGAGAGACGACGCGGTCCTCGATCCGCTCGGTCACATCGAGTGGTCCCCTGGGTGCTCCCGCGAAGCGCGGGTGCCGGTGCAGAGCAGGGGCATAGTAGGTCCTGGCTTCCACGCCCTCCGCGGCAAGGGCGGCGACGACGCCGTCCCGATCGGCACCCTCGTCGAGGATCAGTGGCAGGAAGGCGAGCGTCGACCGCTCGACATTGTCGGGGACGCGGTGACGGCCGAGCGCTTCGGAGAACCAGCCGAGCACCCGGCGCCGCTCTGCGAGGATGCCGTCGAGCCGGTCCAGCTGACGGATACCGATGGCGGCGTGCAATTCCGAGAGTTTGCCGTTCAGACCCCACCGCACGGACTCCCTCCCGCCGTCGAAGCCGAAGTTGCTCGCGGACCGCAACTGGTCCGCCAGGTCCTCGTCCGCGGTGGTGACGGCGCCCCCCTCGCCGACGGCAAGGGGCTTCGTCGCGTGGAACGAGAAGACCTCCGCATCGCCATGGCCGCCCACCGGAGACCCGTCGGGGTACTCCGCCCCGAATCCGGCGGCGGAGTCGATGATCAGCGGTAGCTGTGCGGTGACGGCGACACGCTCCCAGTCGGCCGCTGCCGCGGAGCCGATGCCGAAGGGGTTGGCGAGCAGCAGGCCTGCTGTCGGACCGTCCTCGATGAGGTCGCGGATGCGATCAGGGTCGGCGGACAGCGTGCGTTCGTCGACGTCGACGAACGCGGGCACGAAGTCGAGCATCTCCACGGCCTGCGCGGCCGCGGCGAACGTGAACGAGGGCAACACGATGCGCCTGCGGCCGTCGCCGATTCCGACCAGGGTCGCGAGGGCGGCGACCAGCCCGATGGTGGCGCTCGAATAGGTAGCGACCCCGGGGACGCCGAGCCGCCGCGCGATCCCCTGGCGGAACCTCTGCTCGCGCGGCCCGAAGTTGCTGAACCGGCCGGAGGCCATGATGACCTCGTAGTCGGCGGCCACATCCTCGACAGGAGGGAAGTCGGCGCGGATCAGGGGGATCTCAAAGCTCATCGGCCCATCCTTCCGCCGTGCGCAAGCGGCGCGCCGGGCAACCGGCGACGACGGCGTTCTCCTGCGGGATGTCGCGGACGACGACGGCCCCCGCCCCGATGACGACACCCGCGGCGACGGACACGCCGTTGCGGATGTTGGCGCCGATGCCCACCACCACGCCGTCCCCGATGCGGCAGCTCCCGCCAATGTGCGCGCCGGGCGCGATCGTGACGAAGTCGCCGACACTCGTGTCGTGCGAGACCGTGGCGCCGACGTTGATGATCACGTGCCGTCCGACCCGCACATCCGTCGTCACGACGGCGCCGGGGGCGACGAAGGTGCCTCCGCCGAATTCCACGCGATCGCCGACGACGCTCTGCGCGGCGACGACCGTCGCGAATGCCTCACCTGGCCAGAGGCCGACCAGTCGTCGGCGCGCGCCGGGCGCGCCGACCGCCACGACGACCGGGGTGGCGCGCTGTTCCTCCGTCGCATCCTCGAAGGCGATCGCGTCGCCCGCGCGCGCGATGTGATCGGCCGTGACGGCGTGGAAGGCTATCGTGCGCCCCGCGGCGAAAGAGGCGAGTTCGCGAGCCTGACCGCCGGCCCCGAGTATGCCGATGGGAGGGAGCATGCGTTCGATCCTAGCGAGCGGGCTTCGCGGGCCGTCCGGCGAGGTAGGCCTCGACCGCTGTGAGGTGCGACCAACGCCGTTCCAGTCGTGGCACGGTCGTCGAGAGGTCGTCTGTGCCGTGAACGAGGTCGGCGATGGCCTCGGCGGGCGCGCCGGCCGCCGGCTCGCCGCGCACGATGGTCTCGGGTCCCGACGAGCCGTGCAGCCGGACCCAGCCGTCGGCGTGAGCTTCCAGGTCGCTGGCCGCAACGCGCACCTCGGCCAGCTCTGAGACGCGCCGCCATGAGATCGGCACCGCGTCGAGCAGGGTGAGGCCGACCCAGCGCAAGTGCCTCCGGTTCGCGGCCGTCAACTGATCCGCCCGGACTCCGTCGGCGAGCACGACACCGACGTCGAAGATCTCGACAGGATCCGGCGTGGACGACACCAGCCGGACGACAGCCGGGTCGAGACCCGCCAGCACGGCATCCTCGGGGTCGGCGACGACCTGCACCTCGAACCCTGCGGCAAGCGGTTCGATGAGATCGCGGCGGAGCCCCGCGAGCGCAACGCTTCTCAAACTCTGCTCGGGGATGGCCGTGGCGAGTCCTCGCAGATCGACCTCCGCTTTCCGGCGGCCGTCCCGCGGAACGAGGAGGTCGGCGAACCACTCGGCCGCACGGACGCCGAAGTAGTTGTAGTTGCGGACCGCCCGACGGTAGAAGGGGTACTTGCGGTCCAGGAGCCGCTCGTGCGCGTCACGGATCTCGTTCCTGCCGACGCTTTGGAAGCTCTTCGAGCCCTCGTGGAATACCAGGGCCCGGTTGGTCATCACCGACAGGTAGCCGGCCTGGTTGAGCCGCAGGCAGTAGTCGTTCTCCTCACCGTAACCGGGCGCGAACTCCTCGGCGAACAAGCCGTACTTGCGGATCAGTTCGCGACGGGTGAGGAAGCAGAATCCCATCGCGACAGGCGGGACGGTGTAGTCCGGCAGGTACGACACGATCGCGTCATACACGAGGCGGGTGCGCTCGATGTCGCGCCCCGCAGCGGGGTCGGCGAGGCGGTAGGGCAGGCTCGCGATGGTGGCGCTGTTGCTCCGCGCCGTCACGACGCCGTGCCGCGGGTCCGCGTACAGGACATCCGACATCGCATCGACGAAGCCCGGCGTGGGCACGGTGTCGCTGTTGAGGAGCAGGATGTCGCGGTCGCTGCGGTCGAGTTCGAGGGCCGCGCGGTTGCACGTGCCGACGAACCCGAGATTGCGCGCGTTGCGGTGATACTCGAAACCGTCGAGACCGTCGATCGCCTCCAGCAGCGCTGCCTCGATCTCGTCGGCGTCAGGTCCGACGTCATTGACCAGCATCACGGCATGCCGCGAGAAGTCGACAGTGGTCTTGAGCGCCTCGACGCAGGCGGAGAGCGACTCGAGGTCGCCGTAGACGGGCACGACGACGGTGACACCGGGGCGCGAATTCACGGACAGTTTCCTCACTGAGCCACGACGGGCGACGGTCCGGCCCGTGATCTTCCCGACGAGTCTAGCGGTGAGGCTCCCGCTAGAGTCTCTGTTGTGCGTGTCCTCGTCAACTGTCACAGTCCGGCGTACGAGACACTCGGGGGTGCGGAGAAGTCGATCATCGCCATTGCGGAGCGGTGGAGGGAACGCGACCCCGAGGTCGAGTTCGTCTTCGTCGTCCCCGCGACCGACGGCCTGCTCGCGCCTGCGCTCATCTCCCGCGGCTTCGCTGTCACACGCATCCCGTCGTTTCCGTGGGTGCTTCGCAAGGCCCCGGACGAGGGCGAGCGCATCCTGCGCTATCAGCGGCAGAACGCTCAGGCGCTTCAGCGGTTCACGGACCTGATCGCGCGCGAGAAGGTGGATCTGGTCGTCACCAACACGATCGTTAACCCCTGGGCGGCCGTCGCCGCTTCCGTCACCGGCACGCCGCACGCATGGCTGGTCCGCGAGTTCGGCGATCTCGACCACGGCCTGGAGTTCGAGTTCGGCGCGGAGCCGACCTGGCGTGACATCGCGACACTTTCCGATGTAGTCGTCGCGAACTCGGAGGCGGTCAGGGACCACATCGAATCGTTCGCGCCGGGCACGCGCGCCGTCGTCTCCTATCCCCCGGTCGCCGTCCCGGCCGACGCGGCGCCGGACGCGGCCGAGGATAACGCGCCGTCAGCGGACGTCGCTCTCGCGATCGTCTGCGTCGGCACGATCTCCGTCTCCAAGGGTCAGGCCGTCGCCATCGAGGCCGTGCAACGCCTGGCATCCGCGGGAGTGGAGGCCCAGCTGACGCTCGTCGGCGCCGATGCCCCCACCGGCTATCGCGACGAACTGCGCAACCTCGCCGACCGTCTCGGTGTCGGCGACAGGGTCACGATTCTTCCGCCGACCGACGATGTGGCATCGATCGTCGCGAAGGGGCACATCGCGGTCACCCCGTCGACCATGGAGGCGTTCGGCCGCACCACGCTGGAGTACATGCTGCTCGGCAAGCCCGTCGTGGGCGCGCGCTCCGGGGGCACCGTCGAGCTGATCGACTCCGGGCGCACCGGCTATCTCTTCACCCCGGGCAACCCCGACGACCTCGCGGTCGCCCTCGCCGTCTATGCCAACGACCGCACCGCCATCGCGCGGCACGGCGCCAGAGCTCGCGAGCGCGCGCTCGGCTTCGTCAGCGGTGACCGGGCGATCGACGCACTGATCGACCGGCTCGGCGCGCTCGGCGGAGGAGGACGCACCTCGGGCAGGACTCCTCTCCTGCTCGGCGGCGTGATGAGCGAGTCCGGCAGAGCCCTGGACTGGGTGCGTGCGCGCGTCCACCAGCGCGCTGAGACCCTCGAGTACCGCCTCGGCTCCCGCGTGGTCGGTCCCGGTCGGCGCCTGGTGAACCTGGGCCGGCGCGCGCGGCGCGGCGCTGAGCGCGTGCTGCGTGCGGAGTCCGAGCGTCGGTCTCGCCGTTCGAGCCCCGCTCCAGGGGCACCGTCGCAGGTGGTGGCGCCCGGTGCCGCGAAGCAGCCCCGCCCCATGACGACCCTGGTGAAGGACCAGGCGGTCGCCCTCGCTCTCGTGCGGCGCGGACTCGTCGACAAGGACTTCTACGGCGTGCTCGCGGGCAAGCGCTTCGCGACGGACCTCGACGCCGCCCGACACTTCCTGTCCACCGGTCTCGCCGCCGGTCTCGCGCCTTCGGCGGATTTCGAGCCGGAGTGGGCGGGAGCGGTGTCCGGGAAGCCAGCGGCCGCCGCGGTGCGCTACGTCGCCGGTCATGGCGGCGACAGCCTCGCCCGCGTCTGGACGGACGCGATGCACGAGGACTCCACCGCGATGGTGCCCTCGACCACCGTCGACCCGGACGCGCTGCTCGCCGCACCGATCGACGGGTCCGGCTTCACCGACCCCCGCAGCCTGTACGAGCGCCCCGGCCGGTTCATCGCGACGACCCTGACCCGTCAGCCGAGCAACGCGGTCACCGGGACCCGCTGGGATGCCGCCCTCGCCGCGTGCGCCCAGCGGTCGGACGACGTCGTCTCCATCCTGATGCTGACATACAACGACTGGCGCCGCACGGTTGCCGCGGTGGACTCCATTTTCGCTGCGCGCACCAAGACGGCGTACGAGATCGTGCTCGTCGACAACGGATCGGCGCCGCCGGTGCGCAGGATTCTCCGCGCCCTCTACGGTGCCAACCCGCTGGTGAATCTCATCGTGTCGCCGGTGAACCTCAACTTCGCGGGCGGCTGCAACCTCGCGTTCACGCAGTCGGTCGGATCCCGCGTCGTGTTCCTCAACAACGACACCGAGGTGACCGACGGGTGGTTGGATGCGCTGCTCGCAACGCTCGACGAGCCGGACACCGTCGGCGCCCAGTCGCTTCTCATCTACGGCCACGGCACCATTCAGACCGCTGGAACCGTGTTCGACGGTCCGAACACTCTGCCGCGGCACTTCCTCACCGATCACCCCATCGAGGATGCGTTGGCCCTGTCGAAAGACGCGCTCTCCGGATTCTCCGCGGCGACGGCCGCGAGCCTCGCCGTCCGTTCGGCGGACTTCGCGCGCGTGCAGGGATTCGACGAGCTCTTCGCGAACGGGATGGAAGACGTCGACCTGTGCCTTCGTCTCGGCGAGGAGATCGGCGGCGCCTTCACGACGTCGACCGGCTCGAGGGTCAAACACCACGAGAGCGTTTCGCAGGGGCGCGGCGCGCGGACCGTTCCGAACCGCGCCCGCTTCTGGCAGCGCTGGGCGGGCTCGTTGCCGGTATCGGACGCCTGGCGGTACGCGGAGCTCGGCCTCGCGACCGTTTCGTTCGCGCCGCGTGGCACGCGGCCAGGGGAGATCGGTCTCACGCAGGGCACCGAGCCCGTCACCGTGCGCCAACCCGATGCTCCGCGCAGACGAGTCGCCATACGCCGCCCGTACCTGTCGCCGACCGACGGCCGCACGGAGGCGCGCGCTCAGCTGGTCGAGGAGGTGATCGCCGCGCTGGGGAGGCTCGACGCCCACCTGATCGTCGACACCGCCTCCACCCGCTACCGCAGGACCCGAGCGTTCGACGATGCGGTAGTGCACTTCGCGTTCGACGGCGAGCCTGACATCCAGCCCGGAGCCAAGAACGTCGTCATCGCCGTCGGCGCCGCCTTCGACGACCAGTTCGCGCGCTTCGGCGACGTCGTGCTGCGTCTCACGGACAGTGCGGATGAACCCGCCGACCTCTCCGGCTTGCTCACCGAGGAGGAGGCGGAGCGGTTGCGCGAGGCGCTCGCCTGAGCCGACGCATCACGTCTCGGTCGAGCAGGGGCGTCCACTCTTGCTAGTGTGAACCGTCCTGTCCACCGCAAGAGAGTCGTGACCGCACCCGCCATGCTCGAGACCCAGCAGCCGACGACGAGGCGCGATGCACGGCGAAGCGGTTTCCTCCCCGAGTTGCAGGCACTGCGGGCGGTCGCCGTCACCGGCGTCGTGGTGTACCACCTCTATCCCGGCGTACTCCGCGGGGGCTTCGTCGGCGTCGACGTGTTCTTCGTCATCTCGGGCTTCCTGATCACGTCCCACTTGCTGCGCGGGTGGGCGACAGAGGGCCGCATCCGGTTCGCCGCGTTCTACGCGCGCCGTGCGTGGCGCCTGCTGCCCGCTGCGCTGCTGGTGCTCCTCGTCACCGCCGCGCTGACGATCCTGGTGCTCCCCGAGCGCAATTGGCCGCAGGTGTTCCAGGAGATCGGCGCCTCCACCTTCTACGTCGAGAACTGGTACCTGGCTGTCCACTCGGTGGACTATCTTGCGCAGAACACCGACATCGCAAGCCCCGTCACGCACTACTGGTCGCTCTCGGTGGAGGAGCAGTTCTACCTGGTCTGGCCGCTCGTCCTGGTGGCCGGTGGATGGGTCGCATCCCGGCTCGCGCCGTGGCGCCGCCGAGCGGTCCTCCTGAGCGTTCTCGGCGCAGTATTCGCGGCCTCACTCGTCGCCAGCGTAGCGCTGACGGCATCCGATCCCAGCCCGGCGTACTTCGCCACGCAGACGCGCGCGTGGGAGTTTGCGGCAGGCGGGATCGTCGCCGTCCTGCTCGCGCGGTCGGAGACCGCACCCCGTGCGCGTGCCGCGCTCTCCTGGGCGGGCCTTGCGGCCATCGCAGCCGCTCTCGCCTTCTACACGGGGGCCGTCCCGTTCCCCAGCTGGACAGCGCTGCTCCCCGCCGCAGGTACAGTCGCCGTCATCGTAGCGGGATCACCCGAGGTCCCCTGGGCTCCGAGCCGTCTGTTCGAACTGAGGCCCGTGCAGTACCTCGGCGATATCTCGTACAGCCTGTACCTGTGGCACTGGCCGCTCATCGTCTTCGGTCTGGCGGTGCTCGGCCGCCTCAGCCTCGCGGGGCATGCCGGCGTCCTCGTCCTCTCCCTGGTCCTCGCCGCCCTCACCAAGCGGTTCATCGAGGAGCCGCTGCGCCGCGGCATCGGCTTCCTCGGGCGTCCGCGGTACACGCTCCTCGCCACTGCGGCGGCGATGAGCGTTGTGCTCGTAGCCTCCCTCGCCATCGCTGGGACGACCACCGGACGCATCGACAGCGAGCGTGCGAAGGCCGTGGCCGCTCTCGACTCGAGCACGTGCCTGGGTGCGGGAAGCCTCGCGGCGGCGGGGTGCGGCGAAGTCGACTGGGAGGGCGGACTGATCCCCGGGACCGCGGCAGCCCCGACCGACGACGTGAACTCCATCGACTGCTGGAGCCGCAACGGGGACGACCGACTCAAGGTCTGTTCCGAGGGGCCGTCCACTGGAGCGGCACTCCGTGTCGCCCTAGTCGGCGACTCCCACAGCAACCAGTACCTCGCCGCGCTCCGTGCCCTCGCGCGTAAGAACCGCTGGCACTTCGATGTGTACGGCAAGACCGGATGCACCTGGTCGACTGTCGCCATCAAGCAGACCGCCGACTGGATGCGCAGTTGCGACGCCTGGCGTGCGAAGGTCGGGGCGCGACTGGCGTCCGTCGCCCCGTACGACGTCGTGATCACGAGCTACTCGGCGACCACCGACGTTGTCGCCTCCCCCGGCAAGACCGTCCAGCAGTCCGTCGTCGACGGCTTCGTCGATGTGTGGGCTCCGGTGGCGGCGCGGGGCACGAAGATCGTGGCGATCCGGGACAATCCGCGGCCGAACCCGGCGTACCTCTCGTGCATCGACGCGCATCCCGGCGACCCCGGCGACGCGTGCGCCGTCGACGAGGAGCGCGCCTTCCACTACTTCGACGGCCAGCCGGAGGCGGTTCGGAAGGTTCCGAACGCGGTCCTGCTCGACCTCACGCCGTACTTCTGCCTGAGCGACGAGTGCGACCCGGTGATCGGCAACGTCATCGTCTACCGCGACGCCAATCACCTGACCTCGAGCTACACCCGGACGCTGGCTCCCTACCTCCGCGCCGGTGTGCTGAAGCTGACGGGGCTGAAGGAGAAGCCGGCAGCCTGAGGCGGGCCGGCCGCGGCCGGAAGGCCGGCCGCGAAGACGCCGCGACCGGCCGCATCCGCTCAGTGGAAGAAGTGCCGCTCCCCGGTGAAGTACATCGTGACGCCGGCCGCCTTCGCCGCCGCGATCACGTCCTCGTCGCGGATGGAGCCTCCCGGCTGCACGATCGCGGAGACGCCGGCGGCGATCAGGATCTCGGGGCCGTCCGCGAACGGGAAGAACGCGTCCGACGCGGCGACAGAGCCGGACGCCCGCTCGCCTGCGCGGCTGACCGCGAGGTTGCACGAGTCGACGCGGTTGACCTGGCCCATGCCGACGCCGACGGAGGCGCCGTCCTTCGCGAGCAGGATGGCGTTCGACTTGACCGCGCGGCAGGCCTTCCAGGCGAACTCGAGGTCGGCGCGCGTCGCCGCGTCCGCCTCCTCGCCCGAGACGAGCGTCCAGGTCGAGGAGTCGAACTCGTCGAAGCGGTCGCTGTCCTGGACGAGCACGCCGCCGGAGATCTGCCGGAACTCGGTGAGCGAACGCGCGTAGCCCTCCGGCAGCTGCAGGATGCGCAGGTTCTTCTTGGTCTGCAGCAGCTCCAGCGCCTCCGGCTCGTAGCCCGGTGCGATGAGGACCTCGGTGAAGATGCCCTTGACCGTCTCGGCCATCGCGAGGGTCACGGTGCGGTTCGCCGCGATGACCCCGCCGTACGCGGAGACCGGGTCGCACTCGTGCGCCTTGCGGTGCGCCTCGGCGATGTCGTCGGCGACGGCGATCCCGCACGGGTTCGCGTGCTTGATGATGGCGACGGCCGGCTCCTGGAAGTCGTAGGCGCTGCGCAGAGCCGCGTCCGCGTCCACGTAGTTGTTGTACGACATCTCCTTGCCGCCGAGCTGCGTCGCCTGCGCGATGCCGCGCCCGGTCGGGTCCGCGTACAGGGCGGCGGCCTGGTGCGAGTTCTCGCCGTAGCGCAGGGTCTGCGTGAGCTCGGCGCGCACCTCGAAGCGCTCGGCGAAATCGTCGGTGGACGGGGCGTCGCCCGCGAACCAGGCGGCGACGGCTCCGTCGTACGCGGCGGTGTGCGCGAAGGCCTTCGCGGCGAGGCCGCGGCGCTGCTCGAAGCTGGTGCCGCCCGCGGCGACCGCGGCGGTCACGTCGGCGTAGTCCTCCGGCGACACCACGATGGCGACGTTGGCGTGGTTCTTCGCGGCGGCGCGCACCATCGCGGGACCGCCGATGTCGATCTGCTCGACGACGTCGTTGCCGACCGCCCCGGAGGCGACGGTCTCCACGAACGGGTACAGGTTCACGACGACCAGCTCGAACGGCTCGATCCCGAGGTCCTTCAGCTGCTCCTCGTGCGAGGCGAGGCGCAGGTCGGCGAGCAGGCCCGAGTGGATGGCCGGGTGCAGCGTCTTGACGCGGCCGTCCAGCGACTCGGGGAAACCGGTGACGCTCGCGACATCGGTCACCGGGTGCCCGGCGTCGCGGATGGTCTGGGCGGTGGACCCGGTGGAGACGATCTCGACGCCCGCGTCCGCGAGCGCCTTCGCGAGGTCGAGCAGACCGGACTTGTCGCTGACCGAGATCAGCGCGCGGCGGATGGGGACGACATCCCGCTCGCGGTAGAGGCTGGCGTCGTGACGGGGTCCGCTCATGCTCGGGAAAGCTCCTTGAGGTCGATGTGTCCGTTGGCGATGTCGAGGACGGCGTCGATGAGCAGCCGCCGCTCCACGGGTTTGATGCGCTCGTGCAGGCTCGCCTCGGTGTCCGTCGGCAGCACGGGCACGCGCTCCTGGCTGATGACGGGGCCCGCGTCGACACCGTTGTCGACGATGATGAGGCTCGCGCCGGTCTGGGTGACGCCCGCCGCGAGCGCGTCCCGCACGCCGTGCGCGCCGGGGAACTCGGGCAGGTACGCCGGGTGCGTGTTGATCAGGAACGGCGAGAACGCCTCGACGACGCGCGGCGGCACGAGGCGCATGAAGCCGGAGAGCACGACGAGGTCGGGCTGCCACTGCCGGATCTGCTCCAGCAGCGCATCCCCCCACTCCTCGCGGCTGTCGTACGAGGTGAACGGGACGGTGAAGACGGGCACGCCGAACTCCTCGGCGTGCTCGAAGCCATCCGCCTCCCTGTCCGCCCCGACCGCGACGACGCGCGCGGGGAACTCGGCGTCGGACGCCGCCTCCAGCAGAGCGCGCAGATTGGAGCCACCGCCGGAGATCAGGACGACAATCGAGAGCACGCGACAAGCCTACCCACCCGCGGAGGCGCGCTCCGACCGGTCAGCGCCGCCCGGCGCTTCCGGCCCTGCCGCCCACCCTGCTCCCCGCGAGCAGCCCGATCGCCGCGGCGACCGCGACCTCGGCCGCGGCGAGCGCGCCGACCAGCCACGGGTTGGGGCCGACATCGTGGAGCCGTCCCGGGCCGAGCGCCCCGGACGACCACCAGGCGAGGAGCCCGAGCTCGATCCCGGCGACGACGCCGATGCCCGCCGCGGTGAGCACGAGGGCGAGCGGCCCGTCCGGCTGCGCCCTCCCGGTGCCGCGGAGCAGCGCGGCGGCGAGGAAACCGGCCAGCAGCGGCACGACGATGCCGACGAGCCCGAAGCTGTAGCCGTGCGCGGGGATGACGCCGAACAGCGGCAGGCCGGGCAGCGGCCCGAGCGCGGTGCCGATCGGGCTCACGGCGGAGCCGGTGCCGATCGCGAAACCGGGACCGATCAGCCAGGACGCCAGCCAGACGACGAGGTTCGGCAGGAAGGCCAGCTGGGCGACGGTGAGTGCGATCCCGCCCGCGACCCCGCTCTGCAGCTGCTCGTAGAGGCTGATGATCGTCCCGTAGTTGCCGAAGATGAGGAGGGCGAGGACGAGGGCCGCGATCCCGATCACGATGGCGGTCGCTGCGCTTCCGGCGCGCACGGCGCCGAGCGCTCCGGCGCGCACCGGCGCGGGGATGGCCGCGACGCGGTCGCGCACGGCGACGAGGGCGGGCCCGGCGGCGCCTGCGGCCGGGTCGGCGCCCGTCGCCGGGTCCCGCTCCGGCACACCGGTCGGCGCGGCGCGCGAGTCCTGCGCATCGTCGCGCGCGGGCGAGCGCAACGCGGCGAACCCGAAGCCGGCCCCGATGCCGAGACCGTAGACGAAGGGCGGCAGCAGGACGCCCTGCCACAGCGAGGGCTGGACCGGTGCGCTGCCCGCGGTCAGGGTCACGAGCGCCGCGATCGCGAGGAACGCGCCGAGCGCACTCAGCGCGCCCGTCGCCCGGAACGGCGTCTCGGCGGCGCGCATCCCCGTGCGCACGCCGAGGCCGGCCGTGAGCACCGCGAAGCCGAGCAGCGCGATCGTGACCTGGAACGGGACGGCAGCACCGGGCAGGCCGAGAGTGGCGACGGTCTGCGGGTCGAGCGCGATGGTCAGGTTCACGCCGTGGCCGACGAGCCAGATGTCGGCGGCGGCGCGCCACACGACGAGGAAGGACGCCCCGAGCTGGTACTGCGCCGCCCACAGCACGGTCAGCGGCACCAGGCAGATCGCCAGGCCGATCGCGGCGACGATGACCGCCTCCAAAGCGGCGAGCAGTGCGACGGTTGCACGATTCATGACCGGCAGCACCCCACCCGGAACGCGGCGACCAGCCCGGCGATTGCACGATTCATGACCGGCAGCACCCGGCCGAGAACGCGGCGAGCAGGGCGACAGTTGTGCGATTCATGACCGGATGGAGCCTACCGGGAGCGCGCGCCGCCCACCCGGCGACACTTCGGCGCTCAGGAGACGGTCATGATCGGGGTGTCGTCATCCGCGTGCTCCGGAACGGTGATCACGGGCCGCTGCACCAGCTCGAGCACCGCGATCACGACCGCCGCGATCACGAGCGTCCAGATGATCAGGGCCGGGGTCAGCGGGCGGACGAACAGGACCACCGCGGCGGCGATGACCGCGACGGCCGCGCGCAGCAGGACCCGCTGCGCGTAGATCCACTCGCCCGCCTTGCCCGTCGTGATGCCGTGCCGTTCCGCGGAGGTCCGCACCCACGTCACACCCGAGCCGAAGAAGCCGCGGAGGCGCCGTGGCACCCCGAAGGGACCGGCGTACCAGCCCACGACCGCGACGACGATCGCCAGCACGAGCACGGCGACCCCGGTGTCCCGCATCGGCGTCGCCACGGTTCCGAAGACCGTCTGCGCCACCCCGGCCGGGATCAGCCCCGGAGAGACCGACCCGACGAAGACCAGCCGGCCGATCCCGATCCCGGCGACCACGACGATCATCGCGATCGCGAGCGCCGAGGCCGCCCCGATGAGCGCAAGCGCACGGCGCCTGGCCACGACCACCCCGAGTGCGAGCAGTCCGATGGCCACCCACGGCAGCCACGCGCCCGCCGCGACCGCGACGCCGTAGAACACCTGCAGCGTGGGGATGGACGAGTTCTGCGCGACCGTGATCGTGCGATCCACCGTGGGGATCTGCGACGCGAACGTGATGCCGCGCTCGACGAGCAGCTGTTTGACCCTGTCGATGATCGGCCCGAGCTGCACCCCGACGGAGCCGTCCGAGCCGACCGTGATGGCCGCCTGCGGGTCGCCCTGCATCGTGGCGACGAGCTGCGTGTGCGACGCGCGCAGCGCCTCCTGCCAGACCTGGGCGAACGCGTCGGACGCCACGAAGTTGCCGACGGTGGTGTGGATGAGCGAGAGGATACCGTCCGCCAGCGGTCCCTTGAGCGCCTCGAGCGCCTTGGTGGCCACCGGGCCGGTGCCGAGGTTCGTGATGCCGTCGACGACCTGCGAGGTGAGCGCGGGGATGTCGACGGAGTCCTCGATCACCTTCACCGCCTCATCCGTCACGTACGCCTGAACGCCCGGATCGTGGGCGAGCGGCGCGTAGGTGGCGACGAACGCGTCCGTGTCGGTGAGCTGCAGCTTCGCCCAGGACGCGACGACCGCGACGGGGGCGAGGATCGCGCCGATCACGATCAGCACGACGGCGAGCAGCGTCCATCCCCAGCCGCGCTTGTGCGCCAGGGCCGGAGCGGGCGCGGCACCGACCAGGGGCTCCGTGCCGTCGCCTTCGGTGCCGAGACGACCCCGGAGCTCGGCGTTCTCCTCCTCGAGCGCGGCGAGGCGCTGCAGCAGCTCTGCGTTGGTCAGGCGTGGCATCGGACGTCCCCTCCCTTCGGCGGTGTGCACACTGTAGCGCCGCCGGAGGGCGAGGGGGCAGGCCCGTGTTCGCGGCTGTGGAGAACGCGAAACGGGCCGGACCCCGTGCAGGAGTCCGGCCCGTCGACGGGGATGCGTCAGAGCGCCGCGTAGACCTCGCGCAGCAGCTCTGCGGTCTCGGACGGGGTCTTGCCGACCTTCACGCCCGCGGCCTCCAGGGCCTCCTTCTTCGCCTGCGCGGTGCCGGCGGAGCCCGAGACGATGGCGCCGGCGTGGCCCATCGTCTTGCCCTCGGGAGCCGTGAAGCCGGCGACGTAGCCGACGACCGGCTTGGTGACGTTCGCCTTGATGAAGTCGGCCGCACGCTCCTCGGCGTCGCCGCCGATCTCGCCGATCATCACGATGGCCTTGGTCTCCGGGTCCGCCTCGAACGCGGCGAGCGCGTCGATGTGGGTGGTGCCGATGACCGGGTCGCCGCCGATGCCGATGGCGGTGGAGAAGCCCAGGTCGCGCAGCTCGTACATCATCTGGTAGGTCAGCGTGCCGGACTTGGAGACGAGTCCGATCGGGCCCTTGCCGGTGATGGTCGCCGGGGTGATGCCGACGAGCGACTCACCCGGGGTGATGATGCCGGGGCAGTTCGGGCCGATGATCCGGGTCTTGTTGCCCTTCTCCTTGGCGTAGGCCCAGGCCTCGGCGGAGTCCTGCACCGGGATGCCCTCGGTGATCACGACGAGCAGCGGGATCTCGGCGTCGATGGCCTCCACCAGCGCGTCCTTCGCGAACGCCGGCGGCACGCAGATGATCGACACGTCGGCGCCGGTGTTCTCAATCGCCTCGACGACCGTCCCGAACACCGGGAGCTCGACGTCGCCGTGGGTGACCGTGGTGCCTGCCTTGCGCGCGTTGACGCCGCCGACGACCTGCGTGCCGGCCTTCAGCATCAGGGCGGTGTGCTTGGTGCCCTCGCCGCCGGTGATGCCCTGGACGATGACCTTGGAGTCCTTGTTGAGGAAGATAGACATTCTGTTGTACGTCCTTGCTTACTTCGCGGCCAGCTCGGCGGCCTTGTCGGCGCCTTCGTCCATGGTGAGAGCGAGGGTGACCAGCGGGTGGTTCGCCTCGGTGAGGATGCGGCGGCCCTCGTCGACGTTGTTGCCGTCGAGGCGGACGACCAGCGGCTTGTTCGCCTCGTCGCCGAGGATCTCCAGCGCCTTCACAATGCCGTTCGCGACCGCGTCGCACGCGGTGATGCCGCCGAAGACGTTGACGAACACGCTCTTGACCTGCGGGTCGTTCAGGATGACGTCCAGGCCGGCGGCCATGACCTCGGCGGAGGCGCCGCCCCCGATGTCGAGGAAGTTGGCCGGCTTGACGCCCTTGTGCTTCTCGCCCGCGTAGGCGACG
>NZ_JBQCGZ010000117.1:0-21677 GCF_051955155.1 Leifsonia sp. | reverse complement strand
ATGACCGATTCTCGGCCGATGCACGGCGGGATGTGGGGAGGGGGTTGGCACCTCGGCGCGGGCGCGCGCCGGCGCCCTGACGCGGAGGCGATGCGTCCTCCCGGCCGCGGACGAACGGTCGCGGACGACGTCCAGCGACGTCGCCCGGCTGCTCAGCGGGCCGGGACGATCCCCACGGGCGGCCCGCGGTGCCGCATCCCGCCGAGCACGACGTCCAGCGCTGGCAGGGTCGCCGGCGCGGTCTCGATCGGAGCACGGCGCGGCGTCGCCGGCGAGGCCAGCACGGCGGTGACCAGGTCGACGAATCGGCGCAGCCGGAAGAACGCGACGTGGCACACGGCCCAGAAGGCGCGCTCGCCGTGCCGGAGCGCCGCGATCGTGAGGAGCGCGGCGGCGACATGGGAGGCCCACATGGCCGCGTCGCCCGCGAGCAACGATGCGTCGGCGCCGGCTCCCGCCCCCGGGATCAGCGTCAGGTGCATGCCGGCGTGCACGTGACCGCCGGCGGGCAGCCCGCTGAACGAGGCGGACGGGCTGAGCGAGAACAGCGCGTGGAAGAGGAACTGGCTCACGGCGACCGACGCGGTCACGCGCCAGAGCGCCAGCCGTTTGCCCGCCAGGGCGATGCTCGCGAGGGTCGAGAAGACCAGGCTGAGGGTGACGGCGACGACGCTGGGCGCCTCACCGCCTCCCGCCATGTGGAACAGCGCGGCGACGAAGGTCGCGGTGCCGGCGGCGGCGAGGCCGCGGACGACCCGGACACCGCGCGAACTCATGCGTCGAGTCTATCCACCCGGCGCGGCGGCCATGGCGGCCGGTCGCCGCGCCGTCGGGTCAGGCGCGCGGGCCGGAGGCCGCCGGATCGCGGTCGTCGATGCCGGGAGGCGCCTTCTCGTCGAGTTCGTCGGGGAGCTCGAGCGGGCGGCGCGTGTAGTAGCCGCGCGCCTTGCGGTAGTAGATCGCGACCGGGATCAGGCCGACGACGATCAGGCCGACGCCCAGGATGTTGACGATGGGGTCGTTGTTCGGGATCGAGAAGCCGAACATGCAGGCCATGAAGATCGCGCCGACCAGCGGCCACAGGAAGATCAGGAAGAAGTTGCGGACCGACGCGAAAAGCACCTTGCGGTAGGCCACGATCACCGCGACCCCGGCCAGCGCGTAGTAGAACGTGATCTGCACGCCGATCGAGCTGATCGCGTTGCTCATCACGTCGCCGACGCTGCCGATGAAGGTCGAGCCGAGGAACAGGATCACCGAGACGCCGACGACGACGAGCGTCGCGAACGCCGGGGTGCGCCACTTCCGGTGGATGCGGCCGAACGCCTTCGGGAGCGTGTTGTCGCGTCCCATCGCGAACAGCGTCCTGGTCACCTGCACCAGCGTCGTCTCCAGGGTGGCGATCGTGGACAGCGCGACCGCGACGATCAGGATCTTGCCGCCGAGCCCCGGCCAGACCGCCTCGCCGAGCGGCACGAGGATGTTCGCCTGGTTGTTCTCGATGGTCTTCGACGGCAGCATCATCAGGGTGCCGATGGTGAAGAGCACGAACAGCAGGAAGACGATGAGCACGCCGATGATGCCGGCCGAGCCCGCCGATTTGTGGCCGTTCCTGGTCTCCTCGTTGAGGTTCGCCGAGACGTCCCAGCCCCAGAAGTAGAACGCGGCGGTCAGCGCGGCGGTGACGAAGACGCCGGGGCCGGCGAGGTGCGAGAAGCCGAGCCAGTCCCACGAGAAGCTCGGGCCGGCGTGGGTCGTGGTCGCCGCGCGCACGATCATCAGGACCGCGAACACCACGAGGATCGCCACCTCGATCAGCGACATGATCCACTGCGCGCGGGCCGTGATGTGCACGCCGAAGAGCACGCACGCGGCCATCACCAGGAACCAGACCGCCCCGACGACCGTGATGAGGATGGTGTTGTTCGCCTGGTCCGGAGCGAACAGCGAGACGGTCATCGCGCCGGCCGGCAGCGCTCCGGCGACCATGAAGATGGTGGCCGAGATGACGAGCGCCCAGCCGGAGAGGAAGCCGAGGATGGGGTGCAGCGCCCTCGCCACCCACGAGTAGGCGGCGCCGGCGTTGACGTCGATGCGGCCGAGGTAGAGGAACGCCCAGGCGATGCCGAGCATCGGGATGCCGCACCAGAGCAGCACGCCGGGCGCCCCGAGCCCAGCGGCGCCGACGAGGATGGCCGTCGTGGCCGCGATCGAGTAGGCGGGGGCGGAACCGGCGACCGCCATCACGATGGAGCCGGCCGCGCTCACCCCGTCCGCCTGCAGCTCGTGCGCGTGCGCGTTCGGCTGCGGCTGGCCGGCGGTGGCCTTCGGGGAATTCGTCTGCGTCATTGCTCTCCCTGGCTGCGGTCGCTGATGCGACAGGGGGACGTTAGCAATCAGCGGCGGCGACGACAAGCCTTTTCGCCACGGATTCGGTTGAGAATTCTGAGAGAAGCGGAGGAAACCGACAGTCCTTCGGCTGTTTCGCTTCGGTAACCGGCGGTTCACGGCGCCGGGAGGCGCGGCTGGCCCAGCGCCCGTCTGGTTGACTGGACGCCGTGTTCCCGTACGAGCGTCTCCGGCGCAGACCCGACGTGGAGGCGGAGAACCTGTTCGCCTCCGACGCTGCAGACCGCTACCTCGCAGACACCGCCGGCGACGCGGTGCTCGCGCCGGGTCTCGTCGTCATCGGCGACGCCTACGGGGCGCTGACGCTGGCGGCCGCGGCGCGCGGAGCACGCGGCATCCGGGTGCACCAGGACGCCCTCACCGGCGAGCGCGCCCTCGATGCCAACGCCGGCGAGCTGGGCCTGGCGGGCAGCTACGAGCACCACGCGCTGGACGCCGGGCTGGTGGCCGGCGCGCGCGTCGTGCTGCTCCGGCTCCCGCGCAGCCTGGACGCGCTCGAGGAGATCGCCGCGCTGATCGCCGAGCACGCGCATCCCGCCGTCGTCGTCTACGCGGGCGGGATGGTCAAGCACATGACGACAGCGATGAACGCCGTGCTCGGCGAGGTGTTCGACTCCGTGACCGCATCGCTCGCGCGGCAGAAGGCGCGCATCCTCACCGCGACCGGTCCCCGCACGGCCGCGGCGACCGCGCTCGACCGCTGGCCGGAACGCGCCCGCGACGAGGAGACCGGCCTCTGGGTGTGCGCGCACGGCGCGGCCTTCGCGGGGACCTCCGTCGACATCGGGACCCGGCTGCTGCTCTCGGTGCTGGACGAGGCGCTGCCCCAGGCGCGCACCGCGATCGACCTGGGCTGCGGGACGGGCGTGCTCGCCTCCGCGCTCGCGCTGCGCCGGCCGGAGCTGCGGGTGCTGGCGACCGACCAGTCGGCGGCCGCCGTCGCCTCCGCCCGCGCCACCGCCGCCGCGAACGGCGTCGCCGAGCGGGTGACGGTGGCGCGCGACGACGGCCTGGCGAGCCGGCCGGACGGCTCGGCGGACCTGATCGTGCTCAACCCGCCCTTCCACATCGGCGGCGCCGTCCACACCGGCATCGCGCACCGGCTGTTCGCGGACGCGGCCCGCGTGCTCGCGACCGGCGGCGAGCTCTGGGCGGTGTGGAACTCGCACCTCGGCTACCGGCCGGCCCTCGAACGCGTCGTCGGGCCGACCAGGCAGATCGCGCGCAACGCGAAGTTCACCGTCACCGCATCGCGGCGCCGCTGACCAACGCTTCCGGAGTTGTTCACGCTCGGCGCCGGCGTGTCGCGTGAAGAACTCCGGAAGCGATGGCGGGGATCAGGAGGCGGGGGCGGGCTCGGCGTCCTTCTCGGAGAAGTCCATCACCGGGGGGCGGCGGCGGAAGCCGCGGGTCAGGACGGCGAGGTAGATCGCGCCCAGCAGCATCCAGGAGAGGCCGACGATGAACGTGGTCGCCGTCAGCGACGTCCACAGCCACACCGTCAGCAGGAAGCCGATCGCGGGCAGAACGCCGTAGCGCACCCACTCCCCCGCCGAGGCCCGGTCACGGCCGCCCTTCGGGAACAGGTGGATGCGGATGACCGAGAGGTTGACCATCGAGAACGCGGCGAGCGCGCCGAACGAGATCATGGTGGCCGCGACGTCCAGCGTGAGCACCAGCGCGAGCAGGGAGACGACGGACACGGCCAGCGCGGCGACCCACGGCGTCTTGAACCGCGGGTGCAGCCTCCCGAACACGCCGGGCAGCACGCGGTCGCGTCCCATCGCGTAGATGATGCGGGACACGCTCACCTGCGTCGTCATGCCGGAGCCGAACGCGCCGACGACGTAGACGGCGACGAAGAACGAGGTGAGGAAGGTGCCGCCCACCTTGGCCATCAGGTCCACGCCGGCGGAGTCGACGTCCGTGAACGCGTGCCAGTCGGGGAAGACCAGCGCGCCGAGCCAGGAGACGACGATGAAGATGGCACCGCCGATCAGCGTCGTGAGCAGGATCGCGCGCGGGATGTCGCGCTTCGGGTTCTTCGCCTCCTCGGACAGCGTGGAGACCGCGTCGAAGCCGAGGAAGGAGAGCGCGAGCACCGCGGCGCCGGCGAACACCGGGCCGAGGCCGCCGGTGCCGGGCAGGAACGGCTCGATCAGGCTCGGCGTCTCGGCGGACGGGTTGGTGACCAGCTCCTTGATCGCGAGCACGGCGAACACGACGACCAGGAGCACCGACAGCGCGACGATCGCGATGTTCAGTCTGTTGACCAGCGTGATGCCGAGCACGTTGAAGAGCAGCACGAGCAGCAGGGCCGCGAGCGCGAACACCCACTGCGGGATGTCGGGGAACTGGGTGTTCAGGTAGATGCCGATGAGGAGGAAGTTGATCATCGGCAGGAACAGGTAGTCGAGCATCAGCGTCCAGCCGGTGAGGAAGCCGACGTGGCCGCCGAACGCCTGCTGGGTGTACGTGTACGCCGAGCCGGACACCGGGTAGCGCCGCGCCATCGCGCCGTAGCTGAGCGCCGTGAAGAGCATCGCCACCAGCGCGACGACGTACGCGGACGGCAGGTGGTTGTCCGTCGACTGCGTCACGATGCCGTACGTCGTGTAGACGGTGACGGGGGCGAGGTAGGTGAGGCCGAACAGCACGAGTGCGGTCGGTCCGAGCGCGCGCTTGAGCCGGGGTTGCGCGGAGGGGGCGGGCAGGTCGGTCGTTGTCATGCTGCTGGCCTCTCTTCGTCGGATGGTGCTGACGGGGTCGGGGGATGGGGGACGGGTGGGTCTGTGCGGTGCCTTCGTGGTGCGGGTGGGGCGGTGGTGCCGTTGGTGCGGTGGTGCCGTTGGTGCGGTGGTGCCGGGATGCGGCCTCGGTGCCGGCGGGTGGCGCGGTCGCGCGTCAGGCGCGGCGCACTCCCGCCACCCAGGTCCCGAGCACGCGGATCCCGCGCAGGTCGTGCGCGTCGACGGTCCGCGGGTCGCGGTCGAGCCAGACCAGGTCGCGCTCGGCCGGGTCGGCGTCGGCGAAGGCCTGGTGGGCGACGCCGGAGGAGTAGGCCTCCAGTGCGTCGGCGAGCGGGATGCGCTCGGCGGGCGTCCATCCCGCCGCGGGCACCCGCTCCGCGGTCTGCCGGGTGACGGCGGTGGCGACCCCGGGCCGCCAGTCGTTGTCGCTGACCGGCCAGTCGCTGCCGAACGAGATCTTCGCGTCGCTCAGCAGCGTGCGGATGGGGTACTGCAGCTCCTCGCGCTCCGGGCCGAGGCGCGGCAGGGTCAGCGCGACCATCATCGGATCGAGCTGCGCCCAGAGCGGCTCGAAGTTCGCGATCACGCCGAGCCGCTCGAACCGCGGCAGGTCGGCGGGGTCGACGACCTGCACGTGGGCGATGACCGGGCGGCGGTCGCGCGGGCCGTTCCTGCGCTCGACCTCCTCGAAGACGTCGAGCGCGGTGCGGCAGGCGGCGTCGCCGATGGCGTGCAGGTGCAGTTGGAAGCCGAGTGCGTCGAACGCGGCGGCGGCCTCCGCCAG
This sequence comes from Leifsonia sp., assembly GCF_051955155.1. Taxonomy (NCBI): domain Bacteria; kingdom Bacillati; phylum Actinomycetota; class Actinomycetes; order Micrococcales; family Microbacteriaceae; genus Leifsonia; species Leifsonia sp. The sequence continues at coordinate 15,734 of NZ_JBQCGZ010000117.1, read as the reverse complement.
CTCGGCAGCATCCCAGTTCGGCAGCCCGCGGTCGCCGGGGACGTCCGTGTAGTCGGCGAGCATCGCGGCGGTGTGGTTCTCGACGACGCCGTCGACGAACACCTTGACCGTCCTGGCCGCGAGCAGCGGGTCGCCCGCGTCCTGCACGCGGCGGCGGGCCTCGGCGAAGCCGTCGACCTGCTCCCGCCCGCGCAGCGGGTCCGCGCGCAGCGCCAGGTTGACGCGCGTGGAGAGCAGGCCGCGCGCCGACGCGTCGAGGTACGCGTCCACCTCGACCGGCTCCACCCAGGCGTCCTGGATCCAGGCGATGCCGAGTCCCGCGTACTCCGCGGTCGCCAGGCGCAGCGCCTCCACGCGCTCCTCGTGGCCGCGGCCGGGCTCGACGGGCAGCAGCAGGTCGACGGCGCCCGGCTCCTGGAGGATGCCGAGCGGGCTGCCGTCCTCCCGGCGCGGGATGCGGCCGAGCGGCGGTTCCGGGGTCTGCGCGTCGATGCCGGCGCGGCGCAGCGCCTCGGAGTTCACCCACACCGTGTGGTAGTCCCAGGCGCGCAGGACGACCGGCCGGTCGGCGACCGCCTCGTCGAGCCAGCGCGCGTCGAACAGGCCCTCCGGGGCGAGCGTCGCGTCGTAGCTGGCGCCGTAGATCCACTCCTGCTCGGGATGCCGCTGCGCCCAGTCGCGCACGCACGCGACGATCTCCTCGACGCTGGCGCACGAGCGTACCTGCGGCCCGAGCTTCTCGAGTCCGCCCTGCAGGGGATGCGCGTGCCCGTCACCGAAGGCGGGGGCGAGGACGCCGCCGTCCAGGTCGACCACCTCGTCGGCGGTCGCCCGCAGCGCCTCCGCGTCCGGGCCGGTGGCGACGAGGCGGCCGTCCCGGATCGCGGCCGCCGCGTGCTCCGGCGCGTCCGCGCCGTAGCCGCCGATGATGGTCCCGTTGACGAAGACGTTGACGCCCATCCCACCTCCATAAATGAATGGCGTTCTTTTATTTCGACAGATACTAGGGTGTGAGCGTGCCCGAGGGGAAGAGCAGCGCCGGAATCGATCGCCCGGCGCGCCGCGTCGGCCGGCCGAGGACGACCGTTCTCACGCGGACCCTGATCGCCGAGGCGGCGCTGCGGCTGCTCGACGAGAGCGGCGCGGACGGCTTCACGATGTCCCGGCTCGCGCAGGCCCTGCGGGTGCGCCCGAGCGCGCTCTACAACCATGTCGACGGCAAGGAGGACGTGATCGCGGGCGTCCGCGAGCTGATCAGCGACCGGATCGACGTGAGCGCGTTCGCGGACCGGCCGTGGGACGCGGCGATGCTGCACTGGGCGCACTCCTACCGGGTGGCGTTCGCGACGCATCCCCCGACCATCGCACTGCTGGCGACGCTGCCGCTGACCGGCGCCCGGCGCACCATGCGGATGTACGACACGGTCGTCGCCGCGATGGTGCGCGGCGGCTGGCCGGAGGCGGAGGTGCTGCCGACGATCGTGGCGGTGGAGTCGTTCATCCTCGGCTCGGCGCTGGACGCGGTCGCCCCCGGCGACATGTTCGACCCGGCGGGCGAGGAGGACGCGGTGCCCGCGTTCGCGTCGGCGTACGCGGCGCGCGCCGCCGCGATCGGCGACGCACCGCCGGCCGACGGCGCCTTCGCGGTGGGGCTGAATGCGCTGCTCGCCGGCCTCCGCGCGCGGTTCGCGGAGCTCACGGCGAGCCGCTGACCGCCGGCCGGACCGCTAGATCCAGCCCTTGCGCTTGAAGACCAGGTAGAGCCCGACGCCCATCCCGAGCATCAGCAGCAGCGCGAACGGATAGCCGAGCGACCAGTGCAGCTCAGGCATGTTCGTGAAGTTCATGCCGTAGACGGTGCCGACGAGCGTCGGCGTGAAAAGCACGGCGGCCCATCCGGAGATCTTCTTGACCTCGTCATTCTGCGCCTGACCGACGAGCGTCGTGTGCACCATGAGAGCGTTCTGCAGGATCTGCCGGAAGCCTTCGGCGCGCTCGCTGATGCGGATGACGTGGTCCTGCACATCGCGGAAGCCGTCGCGCAGGCTCGCGTCGCCGTCGTGCGCGAGTAGCGCGTCCCGGACCGACTGGAGCACGTCGCGCAGCGGATCCACCGAGCGCTGGAAGACCATCACCTCGCGGGACAGCTCGTAGATGCGGCGAGAGACGCCGCGGTCGCCGTTGAAGAGCTGGTCCTCGATCTCGTCGATGTCGTTCTGCAGGCCGGCGACGACGGGCGAGTACTCGTCGACGATCTCGTCCAGGATGCCGTACAGCGCCGCCATCGGGCCGTGCGCGAGCAGCGACCCGTCGTGCTCCAGCCTGCGCCGGACCGCGGCGAGGTCGGGGCGCTCGAAGTGCCGCACCGTGATCACGAAGTCCTCGCCGAGGAACACGTGCACCTCGCCGAACTCGACCTCCTCCACGTCGTCCAGGTAGGTCGCGGGACGCAGCACGACGAACGTCGTCGAGCCGTACTTCTCGATCTTGGCCCGCTGGTGCCCGGCGAGCGCGTCCTCGACGGCGAGCGCCGGCAGGTCGAACTCGGCCGCGACCGCGCCGAGCTCCTCCTCGGTCGGCCGGTAGAGGCCGATCCAGGCGAAGCCGCCGCGGTCGCGGACCGTCTCGAAGGTGTCCTCGAGCGAGACCGGGCTGGTCCGGACCCCGTGCACGTACACGGCGTTGTCGACGATCATGGCGGCTCCTTCTCCTCCGCCACGGTAGCCGATCAGACCGTGAACTCCAGGGGGTCGCCGAGCGTGGCGACGGAGGCTCCGACGTGCACCGCGTACGTGCCGGGCTCGGTGCGCCAGGCGTGGTCGTCGACCGACCAGTACTGCAGCGACCGCGGCTCGATCTCGACGGTGGCGACGGTCGTCGTCCCCGGCTCGGAGCGCACGACTGCGTACCCCGCAAGCCACAGCACCGGCCGCTCGACGGCGGACTCGGACACCCGCGAGAGGTAGACCTGCACGACCTGCTTGCCCGCGCGATCCCCGGTGTTCGTCACCGGGACCCGGAGCGCGAGGCCGTCGAGCTCCGGCTCTCCGATCGTCCACGAGGTGTAGCCGAGACCGTGCCCGAACGGGATGGCCGGCGCCGGACCGCCGAGCGCCTGCCTGCGCAGCCACTCGCGGTATCCCACGTTGAGCTTCTCGTCGTAGAACAGCGCACCGTCGACCGGCTCGACCTGCCAGACCGGCACGTCCTCCTCGTCGGCCGCCCAGGTGGTCGGGATGCGCCCGCCCGGTTCCGCCGCGCCGGTGAGCACGTCCGCGATGGCCGCGCCCATCTCCTGCCCGGGGAACCAGGTGAGCAGCACGGCGGGCGCCTTCTCCAGCCACGGCAGGACGACGGGACCGCCCGAGTTGACGACGACCACGGTCCGCGGGTTCGCCGCGACCACACGCCGGACCAGATCGTCCTGGCCGTCCGGGAGGCGCAGTCCGGTGCGGTCGAAGCCCTCCGACTCCAGCGTCTCCGTGGTGCCGACGACGACGACCGCGACGTCCGCGTCCGCGGCCAGCTCGACGGCGCGATGCAGCTCGGCCTCCTGGTCGGCGAACGGCTCCTCGTAGCCCACGGTGAACATCACGGCGGCGAGCTCCGGCTGCACCTGCGGGCGATGCTCCAGCCGGAGCGAGACCGTCTGGCCGGCGCGCAGCGCGAGCGGGAAGGACTGCTTCGGCGGGTTCAGGAACGCCATGAAGGGATCGGTGCCCTCGGGGAAGAACAGCCCGTCGCTCTTCAGCTCGCCATCCACCTCGAAGCGGAACAGGCCGAGACCGGCGAAGCCGACGGCGTACTCGCCGTCCTCCGGCGCGGTGAACGTGCCCGTCACCTCGATCACGGCGGTCGAGCCGAGCACCGGGTCACCGAGCCAGGCGAGCCGGCCGCCCATCCGGTGCTCGTCGAGCAGGATGCCGCCCTCGGCGTCGAGGAAGCGCACGTGCACGCCGCCCTCGCCGGTCGCCGGGTCGGTCGAGACCCGTGCGTCGAGCGGCAGGACGGACTCGGACGAGCGCACCCCGGGCGCGAACCGGACGTTCTGCGCGCCGAACACGTCGGCGATGCCGTCGAGCGGGGTCACCACGTGCTGCGGGAACACGGTCGCGGAGCCGCCGCCCTGGCTGCGCGCGACGCGGGCGTGCTGGCCGAGCACCGCGACGGTCGTCCCGTCTGCCGCGACGGGAAGCAGGCCGCCCTCGTTGCGCACCAGCACCATCCCGTCTGCGGCGGCCTCGCGCAGCAGGGCGTCGATGCGCTCCTGCGGCCACGGCTCGGCGAGCGGCGTCGCGGCCTCCACGCCGTCGAGCGCGCCGAGCCGGCCGGCGAGCCGCAGGATGCGGCGCACCTTCTCGTCCACGTGCGCCTCGTCCACCTGGCCGGCGCGGACCGCCTCGACGAGCGCCGCGCCCCAGACGCCCTGCGGGCCGGGCATCGCCAGGTCCTGCGCCGAGCGCGCCGCGGCGACGGTGTCCCGGACGCCGCCCCAGTCGGAGACGACGACGCCGTCGAAGCCCCACTCGTCCTTCAGCGGCGAGCGCAGCAGGTCGTTCTCCGTCATCGTGACGCCGTTGACCGAGTTGTAGGAGGACATCACCAGCCACGCGCCGCCCTCGACCACCATCCGCTCGAACGGCGCGAGGTAGACCTCGCGGAGCGTGCGCTCGTCCACGTGCACGTCGACCGTCATGCGGTCGGTCTCGCTGTCGTTGGCGACGTAGTGCTTGGGGGTCGCGGCGACGCCGCAGGACTGGACGCCTTTCACGAATGCGGTCCCGACGACGCCCGAGAGCCACGGGTCCTCGCTGTACGCCTCGAAGTGCCGGCCGCCGCGCGGCGAGCGCTGGATGTTGACGGTCGGCCCCAGCGCGACGCCGACGCCCTTGCGGCGCGCCTCCGCGGCGATCAGCTGCCCGAGCCGGTGGACGCGGTCGACGTCCCAGGATGCGGCGAGCGCCGTCGGCGACGGGAGGTTCGCCGACGCGTCGCGCTCGTCCCAGAGCTGCCCGCGGATGCCGGCGGGGCCGTCGGAGACGACGATCGTGCCGAGGCCGACCTGCGGCTCCTCGTGCAGCGTCCAGAACGAGGCGCCGGTGAGCAGCCGGACCTTCTGCTCCAGCGAGAGCGCGTCGAGGAGTCCGTCGAGGAACTGCTCGGTCGTCGTGGTGTCGGTCATGGTGCGATTCTCCTAGCGGACGGACTTGATCGGCAGCACGGCGAACGCGCCGACGATGGCGATGACGATGCCGATGGGGAACAGGGGCGTGTACGCGCCGCCGAAGGCGACGACGATCAGGCCGGCGATGCCGGGGGCGAGCGTCTGCGGCAGGGTCGCCGCGATGTTGAGCACGCCGAGGTCCTTGGCGAAGTCGTCCTTGGACGGGAGCACCTCGCTCATCAGCGCGGTGTCCACCGACTGGTAGGCGCCGAAGCCGAGCCCGGCGACGAACGAGAAGATCAGCATCCCGGTCACCGTCGGCATCACGAGCGGGAACACCAGCGAGATCGCGAGGACGATGCCGGCCACGATGACGACGATCTTGCGGCGGCCGAGCTTGTCGGAGAGCGGCCCGCCGATCAGGGTCGAGATGAGCGTCCCGGCGAGCGAGAGGATGCCGAGCAGCGGCACGAGCGCGACCGCCTTGTCCCCCAGGCCGATGTAGTCCTGCAGGATGTAGAGCTGGTAGCCGGTGACCATGAAGTAGCCGGCGAACAGCAGCAGGCGGCCGGTGAAGCCCCAGAAGAAGTCGGGGTGCTTGACCGGGCTGACCCAGAACGTCTTGAGGAACGCGACGACGTCGAACGACGGCTTGGGCTCGCCCTTGTTGGAGCGGTCGGGGTTGAGCACGACGAAGAGCACGAGCACCACGAGCGCGACGCCGGCGAAGACCAGGTAGCCGGCGGGGATGGCGGTCGCGAAGGCGGCGCCGGCGATCTGGCCGCCGAGCGCTCCGAGCATCAGGCCGAGGCCGCTCAGGGCCGAGAAGGTGCCGCGCACGGCGCTCGGGACGCGGTCGGGGAGGATGGCGCTCAGCGGTCCCTGCGCGAAGTTGTACGCGATCTGCACGATGACCCACGCGATGCCGACCTGGACGAGCGTGTTGCCGAGGCCCATCCCGATGAGGGCGAGGCCGCCGATGAGCACGCCGCCGACCATCCACGGCGCCCGGCGCCCGAAGCGGCTGCGCGTGCGATCGGAGACGGTGCCGGCGATCGGCTGGGCGATCATGGCGGCGAACGCGCCGGTCGTCGCGATCACGGCGAGGGCGCCCGCCTTGGCGGTCGGGTCGTCGCCGACGATGCCCTGCACCTGCAGGGGGAGCAGGATGCCGGGGACGGCGCCCCAGATGCCGAAGATGGCGAGGTTGGCGACGCTCATCGAGAGCATCAGCTTCAGGAGCCGGCCGCGCACCTTGGCCTTCTGCCCCGGCTGCGCGGAGACGGCGGAGGTGGGTGCGGCGGAGAACGGCGAGTCCGCGGTGGTCAGGGTGGAGCCCAGTGCCGCGCTGTCGGGGACGCCCGACAGGTTGGAGGGGAGCGTGGGCTGGACGGGCCGGGGGCCCTCGGGGAAGTCGTCAGACGGCGTTGTCACGGGTTCAGTCCTTTCGAGCAGGCGTCGTTGCGTGCTAACACGCGTAACCATACGGGGCCTGTCCGGCAAATACAAGCTATTGCTCGGTTTTTGGTTACACGAGTTAGCAGCCGGCCTCGGCAGACCTAGACTGAGAGCACCATGTTCACGCCCCAGGTCGTCAAGGCCCCGACCAGCGCCGATGTCGCGCTCGCGGCCGGGGTCTCCCGCGCGACGGTCTCGTTCGTGCTGAACGACAAGCCGAACTCGCGCGTCTCCGACGACACCAGGAACCGCGTCCTGGAGGCGGCCCGGCTGCTCGGCTACACGCCGAACACCGCTGCGCGCTCGCTGGCCAGCGGCGAGGCCGTCGCCGGGCTGCTGCACGCCGCCTCCGCCGCGGACCACGGCGCGACCGTGGAGCGCACGTTCGAGCTGCTCCTGAGCCGCACGGTGGACGACGGCATCGACGCCCTCCGGCACGCCGACACCACGGTCGCCGGGGCGGAGGCCGGGCAGCTCTGGGCGAAGCTGCGGCCGGAGGCCGTGCTCGCCGAGGCGGAACGCTGCGACGCCGAGGCGATGGAGGTGCTGCGGCTCGCCGGGGTCAGGGCCCTCATCGTGCACGGCGCGGAACCGGTCGACTACGCGCCGTCGCTCGTCATCCCGCAGCGGCCGTTCGGCCGGGTGGCGATGGAGTCGCTGCTCGCGCTCGGGCACCGCCGGATCGCCGTGCTCGTGCCCTCCGGCCCGTCGGCCGCCGCGCGCGACCGGCTCGCCGGAGCCGAAGAGGCGGCCAGGGGATCCGGCGCGACGGTGACGGTCGTCCACGGCGGCACGACGGCCACGGCGCTGCGCGACTGGGCGCACGGCCTCCGCTACGACCCCGCGGCGCCGACCGCCGTGCTCGCCACCGACGACCGCCTGGCGATGGCGGCGATCCGGGCGCTCGCCGACGCGGGGGTGCGCGTGGCGGGCGACATCTCGGTCATCGGCGCGGACGACATCCCCGCCGGGGCCGAGTACCTGCCCCGCCTGAGCACGGTGACCTTCGACGCCGACGCGCTCGCGACCGAGCTCGCGGACGCGTACGCGCGGATGCGCGCCGGCGAGCGCGTCGAACGCGTGGACGCTCCCCCGGTGCGCGCCATCCTGCGCGAGTCGACGGCCGCGGCGCCCGCCCCCGCCTAGCCTCGACGCTCCCTGAACGCCTTCGCTGGCAGCGGCCCGCTTTCGCGAGCGAATCCGCAGGTCCCCGACCATAGTCTGGCTCGGTGCCCACCATCGCCTGGCTCTGCCTGACCCTCGCAGCGCTCGCCGCGCTCCCCGCCGTGCGCTTCGCGGGACGCGCCTGGCGCCTGCGCGCGACTCCGACGGTGCTCACGATCGTCACCGTCCAGGTCGCCGCGCTCGCCGGCGTCCTGCTCTGGGCGCAGTTCGCGCCACGACCCGACCTCGCCGGCGGCGGCTGGTGGGCGATCGGGCTCGCCGCCGTGACGATCCCGCTCGCCATCGGCGACGCCATCCAGTCCCGGGGCGCGATGCGGGTCGTCTCCGCGGTGCTGACTGCGGCGATGGTCGTCGTCACGGTCGGGGTCGGCGTCGTCGTACTCCGGCCGACACTCAGCACGGTCACGGTCGCCGGTCAGACGATCCCGCTCACCGCGCAGAACCTGCGCGACGGCGCCCAGCTCACCGTGGACATCCCGCCGACGGCATCGCGGTTCTCCGCCCGGCCCGCCAAGCTGTTCGTCCCGCCCGGCTGGCTGCGCCACCCGTCCGGGACGCGCCCGATCGTGACCATGATGATGGGCCAGCCCGGCAGCCCACGGCTCGGGCCCACCGTCGACGCCCTGCACAGCCTCGGCCAGCAGAAGCTGGACGACGCGCCGTTCATCCTCGACGTCGACCAGCTCGGCGGCAGCCTGAAGAACCCGCCGTGCGCGAACTCCAGCGCGGGGCAGGTCGAGACCTACCTGGCCAGGGACGTGCCCGCGTGGATCCGCTCCAACCTGCCCGTGAGCAGCAACCGACTCGACTGGGGACTCGCGGGGTACTCCCACGGCGGTGAGTGCGCCGCCTACCTCGGCGCCGCGTACCCGGCGATCTGGTCGAAGATCGTGTCCGTCGGCGGCCCGGACAAGCCGGGCGAGCACAAGTGGCGGACCCTGACCCTCGCCCGGTACTGGCACGGAAACCTCGCCGCGTACGAGAAGACCTGGCCAGCCAAGGTGATGGCGGCGACCAGCTACGCGGGGAAGCCCATGACCGCCGTCTTCATCGCCGGCATGCTCGACCGTTACTACACGCCGCAGGTCGAGACCAACGCGATGGCGGCGGAGAAGGCCGGCTGGACGGTCACCTTCTGGCGGGTGCCCGGCGCGGAGCACACCAGGGCGCTGGTGCCGGGTCTGGCCAGCGCGTACGACCAGTTCATCCCGCAGTGGCTCGGCTCCGGCGCCATCGTCAGCGCTCCTGGCCGGGTGCTGTGCACACCGGATCAGACGCCGCGCGACTGCGGCGTGAAACAGGCGGTGGCCGTTGTCGGCACAGCGACCATCGTCGACCTGTCCGTCCTCGCCGTGTTCCTCGGCGCCCGGCTGGTGCTGCTCCTCGTCCGCCGCCCGCGCTCGACCCGCGACCTGCCCGAACTCGGCTGAGCCAGCGGCCCGCGGACCGGCGCCGCGCTCAGGCGGCGACCGCCTCCCGTGCCGCGCTGAACGCGTCGACGCAGCGGCGGATCTCCTCGTCCGTGTGCGCGGCGGAGAGCTGCACGCGGATGCGCGCCTTGCCGCGCGGAACGACCGGGAAGGAGAACGCGGTCACGTAGACGCCGTGCTTCTGCATCTCGTCGGCGATGCGGGCGGTGAGCGCCGCGTCCCCGAACATCACAGGGACGATGGGATGCTCGCCCGGCAGCAGGTCGAAGCCCGCCTCCGTCATGAGCGACCGGAACAGGGCCGCGTTGGCGACGAGCCGCTCGCGCAGGTCGTCGGAGCGCTCCAGCAGGTCGAGCGCCGCGAGCGTCCCCGCGACGATCGACGGCGCGAGGGTGTTCGAGAACAGGTACGGGCGCGAGCGCTGGCGCAGCAGGTCCACGATCTCGCGGCGCGACGACACGTAGCCGCCGGAGGCTCCGCCGAGGGCCTTGCCGAACGTTCCCGTGTAGATGTCGACGCGGTCGGCGACACCGCAGAACTCCGGTGTGCCGCGGCCGTGCTCGCCGACGAAGCCGACGGCGTGCGAGTCGTCGACGAACACCAGCGCGCCGAACTCGTCGGCGAGGTCGCAGATCTCCCGCAGCGGCGCGATGTAGCCGTCCATCGAGAACACGCCGTCCGTGACGATCACGGTGAACCGCGCGCCCGCCTCCTTCGCCGCGGTCAGCTGCGCGCGCAGGTCGGCCATGTCCCGGTTCTTGTAGCGGTAGCGCTGCGCCTTGGAGAGCCGGATGCCGTCGATGATCGAGGCGTGGTTGAGCTCGTCGGAGACGATCGCGTCCTCCGCCGAGAACAGCGTCTCGAACACGCCGCCGTTGGCGTCGAAGCACGACGAGAACAGGATGGTCGCCTCGGTGCCGAGGAAGCCGGAGACCCGGCGCTCCAGCTCGAGGTGCTGCTCCTGGGTGCCGCAGATGAAGCGCACGCTGGCCAGCCCGTAGCCCCAGTCGTCGAGCGCGGCCTTCGCCGCGTCGCGCAGGGCGGGGTGGTCGGCGAGGCCGAGGGAGTTGTTGGCGCAGAAGTTGAGCACCTCGGCGCCGTCCGCCGTGATCAGCGCGGCCTGCGGACCGTGGATGCTGCGCTCGCGCTTGGTGAGCCCCGCCTCCTCGATCTCCGCCAGCTGCACAGCGAGGTGGTCGCGAAACGTCCCGTACATCAGAGCTCCGTCCAGTCGAGGATGACCTTGCCGCCGCCGGCGGATGCCGCCGCGGCGAACCCCTTCTCCCAGTCGCGGGCGGGGAAGCGGTCGGACACGATCGAGGCGATGCTGTCGTGCAGCGCCTTCGAGGTCTGCAGCATGGCGCCCATCGCGTTCCAGGTCTCGAACATCTCGCGGCCGTAGATGCCCTTCAGCGTGAGCATGTGCGTGACGACGATGCCCCAGTCGATGGCGATCTTCGTGCTCGGCAGCCCCAGCATCGCGATCCGGCCGCCGTGGTTCATGTTCTCGATCATCGAGGGCAGCGCGGCCGGCGCGCCGCTCATCTCGAAGCCGACGTCGAAGCCCTCGCGCATCCCGAGCGCCTGCTGCGCCTCGCGGATGTCGTGCGTCGACACGTCCACGGTGAAGTCGGCGCCCATCCCGCGGGCGAGCTCCAGCCGCTGCGCGCTGATGTCGGTGCCGACGATGAAGCGCGCGCCGACGTGCCGCGCGACCGCGATGGCCATCAGGCCGATCGGGCCGCAGCCGGTCACCAGCACGTCCTCCCCGACGACGGGGAAGGCGAGCGCGGTGTGCACGGCGTTCCCGAGCGGGTCGAAGATCGCGCCGACCTCCGGCTCGATGGAGGTGTGGTGCACCCAGACGTTCGTCGCGGGCAGCACGAGGTACTCGGCGAATGCGCCGTCCCGCTGCACGCCGACGCCCTTGGTCCTGATGCACATCTGGCGGCGCCCGGCGCGGCAGTTGCGGCAGGTGCCGCACACGATGTGCCCCTCGCCGGAGACGCGGTCGCCGACCTCGACGTCGTGCACGAGCGGCCCGACCTCGACGACCTCGCCGAAGAACTCGTGACCGGGGACGAGCGGGGCGTTCACGGCGGACGCGGCCCAGTCGTCCCAGCGCAGGATGTGCAGGTCGGTTCCGCAGATCCCCGTGCGCAGCACCCGGATCTTCACGTCCTCAGGGCCGATCTCCGGCTCGGGGACATCGACCAGGGACAGGCCGGGACCGGCCTCGCTCTTGTACAGGGCTCTCATTCCGCCATCCTCGTGGGACTCGAATCGTGCATCGTCGCCGGCCGTCACCTGCGCCTCGTGAGCACGGCGGCCGGGCACAACTCTACCCGCGCGGGTGGGCGTTGTTACGACGCCAGCGCGTCGATCACGGCCGTCGCCACCGCCTCGCTCGACTGCGGGTTCTGGCCGCTGATGAGGTTGCGGTCGCGCACCACGTGGGACGCCCACGGCGCACCGTCCTCCACGAGCGCGCCGCGCTCCCTGAGGGTGCTCGCGACGAGCCACGGCGTGTTCTCGCCCAGGCCGCCTGTCAGCTCCTCCTCGTCGCTGAACACCGTCAGCCGGCGCCCGGCGAAGGCGAAGGAACCGTCGGCACGGACCGCGCTGAGCAGTCCGGCCGGACCGTGGCAGAACGGGGCGATCAGCCCGCCCGCCGCGTCGGTCGCGATCAGGATCGCGCCCAGCTGCGGGTCGTGAGCGAGGTCGGCCATCGGGCCGTGACCGCCGGGGAGCACCACGGCGGCGTACGCGCCGGCGTCGATCGCGTCCAGCGCGGCCGGCCGGCGCAGCTCGTCCTCGATCGAGGCCAGGTACGCGCGGAGGTCCTCGACCTTCGCCGCGTCGCCGACGGTCGCGACGTCGAGCGACCCGGGATCGACGGTGGGGACGCGACCGCCGGGGGTCGCGATGGTGACGCTGTGGCCAGCGGCGACGAGGTCGCGATGGGCGACCACGAGCTCCTCCGCCCAGAAGCCGGTCGGGTGCTCCGATCCGTCGGCGAGGGTGAGGGAGTCGGCCGCGGTCACGACCATGAGGATGTTCGACATCGGTGAGTCCTTTCGACGCCGTCCATCGTCGCGTTCCGCTGCACGCCGGGGTCATCGGCGATCCGATGGACGCCATCGGCGCATCGGGGGCGCCGGGGAACCGGGGCGTCAGCGGATGAGGCGCCGGAGCTCGGAGGAGACGGCGGCGATCGCGGGGTTGCTCTCCGCCTCCCGCCCGCGCGTCGCGAGGTAGAGCGTGTTCAGCGGCGCGACCTCGGGTTCGTCGATGGTGACGAGCGCGCCGGCCTCGAGCGCGTCGCCGACCAGGTAGCCGGGCAGGACGGACATGCCGATGCCCGTCAGCAGCGCGTCCCGGATGCCGCGGAGGTCTGGCACGATCGCGATCGTCCGCAATCCTGTTGGCGGCCTGCCGAAGACGCTGCGCCAGTAGCGCCGCACGATGGGCAGCTCCTCCGCGTACGCGACGAGCGGGATGCTCTCCAGCGCTTCGCCACGCCACCGCGGGGCGGCGACGAGCACGAACTCCTCGTCATAGAAGGGCACGGCCGCGATCCCGCGGCGACGCGGCGGCACCGCGCTGACGACCACGTCCACGGCGCCCGCCGACAGGCTCTCCAGCAGGTCGTCGGCCAGCCCGAACACGAGCCGGATCGGTGCGTCCACCGCGGCGGTCAGCTGGGCGAGGTGCGGGACGACCCTGACCGAGAGGATCTCCGCCGCTCCGCCGACGTGGATGGTGCGGGACGCGGTCGCGGAGCGTCCGGCGAGCGCTGCGGCGTCCTCCAGGGCGTCCACGTGGTCGGCGACCCGCCGGGAGAGCTCGACGCCCTTCGCGGTGGGCGTCACGCCAGAGCGGTCGCGCTCGAACAGGCGGACGCCGAGCGCCGCCTCGAGCGCGTCGATGTGCGCGGACACCGTCGCCTGCGAGACGCCGAGAAGCCGGGCCGCCCTGGTGAGCGATCCGGCCCGGACGACGGTCACGAAGGTGCGCAGCTGGTCGAGGCTGGGGCTCGGCATAGGGTCACTGTAGCGATCCCGGTCTGCCGAGGCGGCCGTTCAGCGCTAGAGTCCGAGCATGAAGCGCGCGCTCATCGTCATCGACGTGCAGAACGAGTACGTCACCGGCAACCTGAAGATCTGCCACCCCGATCTGTTCACGTCCATCCCGAACATCGAGGTCGCCTGCGACGCCGCGGCCGACCACGGCGTCCCGCTGGTGCTCGTCCAGCACATCGAGGACGAGGGCGCCCCGGTGTTCGCCCGCGGCTCGGAGGGCGCCGCGCTGCACGCGTCCGTCGCCGACCGCGAGCCGGCGCTGCTGGTGACCAAGTCCGAGGTGTCGTCGTTCGCCGGCACCGGCCTGGAGGCATGGCTGCGCGAGAACGACATCGACACCGTGACGATCGCCGGGTACATGACCCAGCACTGCTGCGCGGGGACGGCGCGGGACGCGGCGGAGCTCGGCTTCGCCGTCGAGTTCCTGTCGGACGCGACCGGGACGCTGGACCTCGTGAACGAGGCGGGGTCGATCTCGGCGGACGCCCTGCACATCAGCGTGCTCGTGACCATGCAGTCCGAGTTCGCGGCGGTCGCGACGACCGAGGAGTGGACGCTCGCGGTCGAGGCGGGCGAGGCGCTCCGCGCCTCGAACCTGTGGGACAGCACCCGCCACGGCCGGCACCCGGACAAGCACGCCGAGCTGCACAAGCTGATGCGGGACGTGCGCGCCGGCATCGACCGCGAGATCGCGGCGGGCGAGGCGCACGAGTTCGCCAACACCCTCTACGTCGGCCAGGGCGCCTCCACGTCGCTCTGAGCGGGTCAAGGGCACACGGGGGACGTGACATGCCGCAGGTGCACAGACTGTGCAGCGCGTCGCGTCCCTCGTGTCACCGGGCACACGCCGTGCAGGCGGCGGCGAGCCTCGCGGTCGCGGTCAGCGCTCCAGCGGGCGCCAGACCACGACCTGGTTGCTGCGGCGCACGCGCGTCCCGGCGCGCAGCGAGACCACCTCGCCCTCCGAGCCGGCCGCGAACACGCGGCGGCCGGGGCGGTTGAGCAGCTCGTCGGCGAGCGCGGACTCCAGTTCGCGCACGCGGTCGCGCAGCGCGCGGACGTTGTCCTCCAGCTCCAGGATGCGGCGGATGCCCTCCAGGCTCACGCCCTCCGAGCCGAGCCGCGCGATCTCCTGCAGCTTCTCCACGTCGCGCATCGAGTAGCGGCGCGACTTGCCCGCGGTCCGGCCCGGGCTCACGAGCCCGAGCCGGTCGTACTGGCGGAGGGTCTGCGGGTGCATCCCTGCCAGCTCCGCCGCGATCGAGATCACGAAGACCTGGCTGTTCTCGTCCATCCCCGGCTCCGTCAGCTCCTGGCCTTGGCGAGCAGGTCCTCGCGCGGATTCTCGTCGGGCAGCGCGGCGGCGAACGCCTCCAGCGCTTCCTTCGCCTCACCGGAGAGGTGCGACGGGACGGCGACCTGGACGACGGCGAGCAGGTCGCCGGTGCCCTTGGACGTCTGGACGCCGCGGCCCTTCACGCGCAGCACGCGGCCGCTCGGCGTTCCGGGGGCGACGCGCAGCTTCACCGGGTCGCCGCCCAGCGTCGGCACCTCGATGGTGGCGCCCAGGGCGGCCTCCGCGAAGGTGACGGGGACGGTCACGCGCAGGTTCAGTCCGTCGCGCTCGAACACCGGGTGCTTGCGCACCGAGACGGTGAGCACGATGTCGCCGGCCTCGCCGCCGTCCGGGCTGGGCTGGCCCTTGCCGCGCAGCTTGATCTTCTGGCCGTCGGACACGCCGGCGGGGATCTTCACCTTGATCGGCTTGCCGTCCGAGGCCTGCAGGGTGATCGTCTCGCCCTTGGTCGCCGTCACGAAGTCGATGGTCGTGTGCGCGGTCACGTCGCGGCCGCGCGTCGGGCCGCCGTAGCCGCGGTAGCCGCCGCTCGCGGTCCCGAACCGGCCGTTGCCGAACAGGCCGCCGAGCACGTCGTCGAACCCGCCGCCGCCCTGCTGGAAGGTGTAGCTGCGGGCGCCGCCCGGCGCCCCGCCGCCGAACATGCCCCCGAAGACGTCGTCGAATCCGCCCTGGCCGCTGCTGCCGGGCGAGGTGAATCGCGCCCCGGAGCCCATGGCCCTGATCTGGTCGTACTCCGCGCGCTCCTCGGCGTCGCTGAGGACCGAGTAGGCCTCGCTGATCTCCTTGAACTTCGCCTCCGCGGCGGTGTCGCCGGGGTTGGAGTCCGGGTGGTACTTGCGCGCGAGCTTGCGGTAGGTCTTCTTCAGGTCCGCATCGCTGACGTCCTTGGAGACGCCAAGAACCTTGTAGAAGTCCTTGTCGAACCAGTCCTGGCTTGCCACGGCGCCTCCTCTCTCAGTCTGTGCTGTCGTTCGTTGTCAAAGTCTGCATGTTGTCTCGCGCGAGGAGCGGCGGGGGGGGCCAACCCCCCGCCCTCACGCGGCCCCCGCCCCGCG